>NZ_JBISBU010000085.1:0-16335 GCF_044385805.1 Haloferula sp. A504 | reverse complement strand
CGTCGAAGATCGAAGGGGTCCTCGCATTTCGCATTCTGGATGGAGTCACAGTCGTATTTCACCATTTGGCTACGGCATTCATGGTAGTTTGGACGTGGCGCAGATGCCGGCCTCGCCGCAGCGCGACGCGGCGGTCAGCGGCTTTGCCCGCGGCTACGCCTGGCAGGATCCCGAAACGGCGATCGCCTGGGCCCAAGACATCGCCGACCCCGAGCTGAAGCAGCGCTCGCTCACCGACGTCGGCCGGGCCTACTACCGGCGGGACCCCGAGGGTGCCCGCGCCTGGCTGGAAACCAGCGGCCTGCCGGAAGCAGCACGCCAGGAGGTGGTCGCTCCCCGCTGGGGGCGGCGCCGGTGACAAATCAATCCTCCGGACAACGTGCCCCGAGGTTTGCCTCGAAATCCTGCACGTAGAGCTTTTCGAGGATCTGGACGGACAGGACCACCACCAGCAGGCGCTGGAGCTTCCGCTTCAGGCTGCAATCGAAGAACAGCAGCCGGCACAGGCGACGGAGGCGCTGGATCCGGCGGTTCACGAAGATCCCGCCCCGCCGGATCGCCTCGTTGGAAAGGTAGCGATCGAGCAGGTCGTCCAGCTCCGGCATCACGCCCCTGCGCAGCTCCATCGGCGGGGCGCTGAATGGCCACTTCTCGCGTTGGTAGATCTCGTCGATCAGGTCGTCGCGAAAGGCCTCGCGCAGCACGTATTTCTCCACGCCGTCCCGGATCTTCAGGCGGTCGGGGATCCGGCGACAGGCTTCGAAGAGCGGATGGTCGAGGAACGGGGTCCGGCCCTCGAGGGAATGCCCCATTTCCTGGCGGTCGCCGAGGACGGTGAGGAGGTAGGGCGCCAGCAGGCTCTTGATGGTGAAATGCTGGATCTTGCGAACGGGAGGAAGCGGGTCGGTCTGGTGGCGGGGGAGGCGCTTGCGCAGCAGGTCGAGCGGGTGCCGTTGCGAGAGGCGCGGGCGGTGCTTGGGCAGGAACAGGGCACTGAAGAATCCCTGGATCTCCCGGGAGAGATGCTCCTCGATCTCCGGCCAGGGAATGAAGCCGATGGCCTTGTTGATCTCCTCAAGATGCTTTCCCCGCACCTTCCGGACCGATTCCTTCCGGTTCTCCATCCGCTCGGTGATCGATCCCTTGCCGGGCTGGAAGTGGGGGTAGCCGAGAAACACCTCGTCCGATCCTTCTCCTGTTAGAACGACCTTGACGTGCCGGCGGGCCAGCTTCGACAGCAGGAACTTTCCCACCCCGTGGAAATTGTGGAACGGCAGCTCGGAGACCCACAGGCTGTCCTCGGCATGGGCGAGCAAGGTCGCCCGGTCACAGGTGACCGAGTGAAAGTCGGCCCCGATCTTCTCGGCCATCTTCCGGGCCAGTTCCAGCTCGTCGAAGTTGCTGTCTTCCGGAAAGGAGATGGTGAAGGCCTTGATTGGCCCGTCGGTCTGGCGGGCCGCCGAAGCAGCGACGATGGCGGAGTCGATCCCTCCGCTGAGGTAGACCCCCACCGGCACATCGGCCCTCAGCCGCAGGCCAACGGCCTCGTCGACGCCCTGCCGCACCGTGTCGATGGCGGCCCGTTCATCCGGCCCGGACGAGGCGTCCTCTTCGGGAAGCGCGAGATCCAGGTCCCAGTAGAAGTCGGTGGACACCTCCCCGGAGGCGAGATCGACCGTCATGAGGTGGCCCGGCGGGAGGGCTTCGATTCCCTCGAACAGGCAGTCCGGGATCACCCCGCTCAGAAAGTCGCGGACGGCCGCCGGATCGATCGCAGGGGCGTGGCATCCGGTGGCGAAGATCGCCTTGGCCTCGGAGCCGAACAGGTAGCGTCCGTCGCGATGCGCGAAGAAGAGCGGCTTGATGCCAAATCGATCGCGCGCCGCGATCAGGCGGCGGCGTTTCTTGTCCAGAAGGAGAAAGGCAAACTCGCCCCGGAGGTGGTGGACGAAGGCCTCACCATGCTCGCGGTAGAGGTGCAGGATCACTTCCGAATCGCTCCTCGTGGAAAACCGATGGCCCTGCGCCTCCAGCTCGCGCCGGATGCGCTCGTGATCGTAGATCTCGCCATTGCAGACGAGCACCAGGTTCTGGTCGTCTGCGTAGAGGGGTTGGTCGCCGGTCTCGAGGTCGATGATGGAAAGCCGGGCATGGCCGAGGCCCACCCTCTCGGACGGATCGACATGGCTGCCGGAACCGTCCGGGCCACGGTGCCGGAGTGAGGCCACCGCACGCTGGAGATCCACCTCCTCCGGGGTGTATCCGATGTATCCGATGATTCCGCACATGATGGCACAAGACAGACCTGCGCGACGCCCGCCGTATGGAGGCACCGACACGCGGCGGCATTCCCGCCTGTTTCCGCGTTGGAATCAATCCCTCACCATGCGTCATTTCCCCATATCCCGAATGGTCGCCGCCACCGTGCTGATCGCGGCGGCCACCACCGCTTCCGCAAAAGCCCCTCCGGAGGTCGAACTCATCCGCATCGACCATGAGATCCGGCAGATCGAGGGCTGGACGGTGCATGTCGACGTGAGCCTGCTGGAGGGAGAGCATCAGGAAACCGGCGAGCTCGCCCTGCGGCTTCTCGAGGAGCGCCTGCACCAGATCGCCCTGTGCCTGCCGCCGGAACCGGTCGCCCGGATGCGCGAGGTTCCGATCTATTTCGACCGGGCCCATCCGCTCGGAAACGCCCACTATCACCCCAACGCCGGCTGGCTGGAGGCCCGCGGCTACGACCCCGCCATGGGCAAGGCGGTGCAGATCACGGGGGCGGCCTCGCTGATCCGCGAAGCCAAGAGTCCGAATCCCTCGTCGGTGATGCTGCATGAGCTGGCCCACGCGTACCACGACCGGGTGCTCGGTTTCGACCACCCGGAGATCCTCGCCGGCTACCGGGAGTTCTGCGACAGCCGCAAGTTCGACCGCACCGCCCATGTCTCGGGCCGTCAAGCCCCCCACTACGGCCTCACCGATCACAAGGAATACTTCGCCGAGATGACCGAGACCTACTTCGTCGGCAACGATTACTTTCCCTTCAATCACTACCAGCTCTTCCACGAGCACCGCCCGAGCTACGACCTGCTCGCCAGGATCTGGGGGTCGGACATCCGGCCGCCCAAAGCCGACGACAAGGGCCAGCCCGGCATTCTGGAGCTCCGCATCCTCGCGACCCTGATGTCGCAACGGGGAGAGTTCGACGAGGCGCTGGCCCTCGTGGACAAGGCACGGGAGCGCAGCTCCGACGCCGAGGGCCGCCTCGAGAGCCTGCGCAAGATGATCGAGGATCAGCGGGCCGCCGCAGGGGCGGAGGGTAGCTGAAGTCTTCCCCGGCAGGATGACCCGACCGCATGAAATGCGGAGTCGGGCGTGGACGTAGGACGGGCATGAGCGACGGGTGCCCGCGCTGGATGGCCATCCCCTTGGCCAGCGTGATGGCATGGATCCTTCCCGCCGCGCCGGCAGACGAGGTGAGGGACGACTGGTTGCGGCAGGATGTCGGAGGAAAGGCGGCGCTCGTGGACGGCCCCGTGGTTGAGCGGGTCCTCGAGGAGGTGCCCGACCCGACCGCGCTTCGCCGGGAGGTGATGCGACTGCACGAGGATGGCGTGCCCACCGGGGATCCTCGTTGGCTGGCCCTGTATGAGAAGGCGGCGGAACGGCGGCGGGCGGTGCGATTGGCGATGGTGCTGGAGCAGGCGCCACGGATCATTTTCATCAAGCGGCGGACGATCCGGCCGTCCTTCTTCGGCTACACCGAGGGGCAGTCCGATGCGCAGCACGAGAGCCGGTTCCTGCCCGGGTCGGCGCTGTGCCTGCTGGAGTTCGATGGCACCAGGGGAAGGGTGCGGAACCTGCTTGAGGACGAAGGAGGGGTGTTCCGTGACCCGGCGGTGTCGTGGGACGGGAAACGGCTGGTCTTTGCCTGGAAGAAGTCGCACCGCGAGGATGACTACCATCTCTATGAGCTCCGACCGGAAGACGGCGGCCTGCGGCAGTTGACCTCCGAGGTGGGAGTGGCGGATTTCGAACCGGCCTTCCTGCCCGACGGTGACCTCGTGTTCTCGTCGAGCCGCTGCGTGCAGACCGTGGACTGCTGGTGGACCGAGGTCAGCAACCTCTACACCTGCGGACCGGATGGATCGAACGTGCGCCGGCTGGGCTTCGACCAGGTCCACACCGTCTATCCGCAGGTCCTCGACGACGGACGCGTCGTCTACACGCGCTGGGACTACAACGACCGCGGCCAGGTCTTTCCGCAGCCGCTTTTTCAGATGAATCCGGACGGCACGGGCCAGACCGAGTTCTACGGCAACAACTCGTGGTTCCCGACCACCATCACGCACGCGCGCGGCATTCCGGGCACGGGCAAGGTGCTGGCCATCCTGTGCGGTCACCACTCGAGCCAGACCGGCAAGCTTGCGGTGATCGATCCGGCGCTCGGCCGCCAGGAAAACGAGGGCGTGCAACTGGTGTCGCCACGGCGCGAGACCAGGGCCGAGCGGATCGACGCCTACGGCCAGAAGGGTGAGTTGTTCCGCTATCCCTATCCGCTGAACGAGTCGGAGTGGCTGGTGAGCTATGCGCCGGACGGTTGGCCGGGCAAGGATCGGCGGCAGGATCAGGCGGCCTTCGGAATCTACTGGATGGACATCGACGGCCGACGGGAGTTGCTGGCGACGGATCCCGACCTGCCCTGCCAGCAACCGGTGCCCTTGGTCGCGAGGACCAGGCCACGGGTGCGGGCCAGCCAGGTCGACCTCGCCGCGGAAACCGGAAGCTACTACATGCAGGACATCCACGAGGGTCCGGGCCTCGAGGGAGTGCCGCGCGGGACCGTGAAAAAGCTGCGGATCGTGGCCCTCGATTTCCGCGCCGCAGGCGTCGGCAGGAACCACAGCAGCGGGCCGGGAGGGTCGGCGCTGGTCAGCACCCCGATCTCCATCGGCAACGGCAGCTGGGACGTCAAGCGGGTGCTGGGCGAGGCAACCGTCCACGAGGACGGCTCGGCCTTCTTCGTCGTGCCGGCCCGGACCCCGGTCTACTTCCAGGCGGTCGATACCAGGGGCCGGGTGGTGCAGACGATGCGGAGCTGGAGCACGCTGCAGCCCGGAGAAAGGGCCTCATGCGTCGGCTGTCACGAGGACAAGAACGAGGCACCCCCACGACCCGGCTACGCCTCGGCCATGGCGGTCGAACCGGAGACGCTTGTTCCGTTCCACGGACCACCGCGCGGCTTCAGTTTTGCCAGGGAGGTCCAGCCCATCCTCGACCAGCATTGCATCGGCTGCCACGACGACCGGGAGCCGTTGTTGAGACTGGCGGCCGGTCAAGGCGGGCCCGTGCTGGCAAGGCCCCGGACCGCGACCGGGGAACAGGCATTCAGCCTGCTCGGCGAGACGGTGGTGGATGCCCATTCCAAGCGGAGATGGAGCGATGCCTACCTCGTCCTGACCGAATCAAAGCGCGACGGGAAGAAGGGTGATGGGCCCTTCCGCGGCAATCCGGACGGGCGGCTGGTGAAGTGGATCAGCAGCCAATCCGTCCCGACGCCGCAGCCGGCGCGCACCGCGGGATCAACCCGCAGCGCGTTGCTGGATTTGCTGGAGGCCGGCCACGGCGGGGTCGAGTTGTCACCAGCCGAGCTCGAGAAGATCGCCTGCTGGATCGACCTCGGCGTGCCATACGCCGGCGACTACCTCGAAGCGAATGCCTGGAGCCCGGAGGAGATGGAGAAATACATCCTCTACGCCGACAAGCGCCGCCGCTTCGAGGAGATCGATCGCGAGTCGGTGCGCGAGCTTCGGGCCGGGAGATAGGGTAGCTGTCACTCGGCGACGTCACACTTCGCCACGACTTCCTCCCAGGTGAAGTCATCGCGCAGCATCCTTGCAAGCCACGGGTCGACGGCGGGCAGGCGGCCGGCCGCGGCGAATTGATCCGGCCGGGTGATGCGGGTGAAGAGCACGCGCCGGCAGTCGCTGCGGGGCACCGACTTCGTGCCGTAGCCGCCGGGCTGGTTGCTCGACCAGAAGCGCAAGCTTTCGGCATCGTGCCCGAGATAGACCACCAGGTGCCCCCGCTCGCGGCCACCGATCCGGTCGGTCCACCAGATCTTGAGGAAGTCGCCCGGTCTCGCCTCGTCCCACGAGGTGAAGTTCCGGCCCGCCCGCAGGTCGGCGACCAGTTTGGCGCTGCCGGGCCCGTTGGCGTTCCATCGGCCGAATACGCCGTGACCGTCCTGATGGTCCACCACCGGCAGCAGCGCCTCCGAGCCGTGGCCCAGAGCTTTGAGCAGGACCAGGTAGGTCGCCCCCGAGCAGAAACTCGGCTTGGCCTGCCTCGCATCGACCCGGAGGCCTTGGTCGGTTAGAGAGCAGGCACCGGGCAACAGGTTCTTGGTTGCATCGCTGCCGTCGTAGCCGCCTCCGGCCGGCATCGTCCGCACCGCGGCGAGCACCTTCACGTTGAAATCCGAGCCTTCGTCCGCGGCCACGTGGGCACAGCTGATGGCGACGACAGCCCCCAGGGTGACGCCGGCGAACTTGATCCACATGCCGCATTCAAATCCTGCGCGTCCCCATCCGCCAGCCCGGAACCATGAATTCCGTGCGTCACGAACACCTGCAAGTCGCACCGGGTTCTCCGGCACGGACCGCCTCCGCTACGACCCCGGGACCACCGTCCGCTTGAACGCTTCGATCGCCTCCCGCATGGACGCCGTGACCTTCGGGTTCGCGTCGGCGATGTTCGTCGTTTCGCCAAGGTCCTCCGCCAGGTTGTAGAGCTGAACGTCGTCGCCCTTCACGATCATCTTCCAGTCGCCGCGGCGCATGGCCGTGCCGAGCTTCGGCTCGTAGCCGAAAAAGATGTCCCGGTCGGGAAGCGGTTCCCCATCGAGGAAATGATCCCGGGCGCTGACGCCGTCGAGATTGGCTGGATTCTTCGATGAAAGGCCGGCGATCTCCGTGAAGGTCGGGAACAGATCGAAGCCGAGCAGCAGGGCATCGGACCGGACCCCCGCCTTGATTTTCCCCGGCCACCAGGCGACCGCCGGCACGCGGTGGCCTCCTTCGTAGTGGCCGAACTTGGTGCCGCGCAGCGGACCCTTCTCCCGGCTCATGCCGACGTCGCCGTTGTCCGACCAGAAGAACACCAGCGTCTGCTCCGAGAGGCCCGTCTCGCGAAGGGTGTCGAGGATCCTGCCGACGCTGTTGTCGAGGTCCTTCACCATCTCGACGTAGCGTGGGCGGTTTTCATCGCCGACCCGGTTCTGCTTCCAGCCCTCCTTGCGGGTTTCGGGCGTGTCGGCGCGGGTTTGGTAGGGGTTGTGCGGTGTCTGGTGGGAAACGAAGAGAAAGAAGGGCTCGTCCTTGTGGCGCCGGATGAAGTCGACGCTCCTGTCGGTGATGATGTCGGTCGAGTATCCCTTCACTTCCTCCTGCTTGAGTCCGTTGCGCCAAGTCTTGTGTAGATGGAAATCGGCCGCGCCGTTGAGCAGGCCGACGAACTCGTCGAAGCCGTGGTGGACCGGGTTGAACTTGTCGGAATGACCGCAGTGCCACTTGCCGAACAACGCGGTCGCGTAGCCGCTCTTCTGGAACACCTTTCCGAGGGTCGGGGTCGAGGCGGGGATCCCCTGGTCCGGTTCCTTCGACCCGACGATTACGTCGACGATGCCGACCCGCTGCTGGTAGCGCCCCGTGAGAAACGCGGCGCGGGTGGGGCTGCACACCGACGAATTGGAGTGGAAGTCGGTGAAGGTGATTCCCTCCTCCGCCATCCTCTGGATCCGCGGCGTCTCAATCCAGCCATCGTAGAGTTTCAGGTCCCGGCAGCCCAGGTCATCGGCGAGAACGACGATGATGTTCGGCGGCCGCCGGGCGGACTCCGCACAGGCGGTGCCGCCCGCCATCGCGGCAAGCACGGTGGCCAGAATGGTCCGAAGGAATGGCATCACACCACGAGTCTGAGTCCGGGGACCCGCACGCGGCAAGGCCTTCCACCGATCGTTCTCAGGCGACCTCGGGCGGAGCCACGGTGAGCTTGCCGGAGGCATCCTGCCGAATCGCACCCGCCTGCAGCAACGCGGTCACCGCATTCAGGCTGTCGATCAGCCGGGCGCCCGAAAGATCGGAGATTTCGTCGGCGGTCGGAAATGGATCGCCGGGCCGGAGCCGGCCGCTTTTCAAGGCCGCTTTGGCGGCATCGACCAGTTCAGGCGTGGTCGCCCCGGTGGGCTTCTGGAGACGGCGGAACATCGGGCTCCGCTTGATGAAGCCCTGGGTCACGGAGAGCCGACGACAGGCGTGGATGAAGCAATTGGTCATGTTCGAAGGGTGGTTTGGACATGCGGGCTTTTGCTTCGGAGCGGAGATTGAATGGGTGGTCTCTCCCCGCGCCTTGGTTTCTGCCGGGAAAACGATCCACAAGCGGCGGTTTTTCCATTTATTTTAAGAAATCTTCAGGAGACTCCGGGTGAGGGAGAGGAAAGTACCGTGGCCGGATTCTTTGCGTCCCCTTGGTGGTCCGGGCTAGGCTCCTCCCATGCTTGAGAGCCTGCTGAAGAATCACCCGCTCATCCTCGCCGAGTGCGCCGTGGCGGAACGCCTGCGGCGCCTGCCCGGGGTGGAGCTTCACCCGACGCTCTTCAACACGCCCCTCATCTACGGCCCGGAGGACGCTCGAGACGCGATGACCTCCATCTACCTCGAGTATGTGGAAACGGCAGGCCACGCGGGCTTGCCGCTGCTGCTCACCGCGCCCACCTGGCGGCTCGACGCCTCGCGGATCGCGGAAGCGGGCGTGCCGGCCTCAATCAACACCGATGCCGTCGCTTTTCTAACAAGCCTGCGCGACCACCTCCCGCCCGGTCGCGTGCCGATCGCGGTCGGGGCGCTCGTCGGACCCAAGGGCGACTGCTACCGGCCCGATCTCGCGCCGGACGCGGACGAAGCCGAAAACTTCCATACACCGCAGATCCGTGAACTGGCCGCCACCCCTGCCGACTTTCTTCTCGCCCAGACCCTGCCCTCGGTCGACGAGGCCCTTGGCCTGGCCCGGGCCATGGCCGACACCGACAAGCCCTGCCTGATCAGCTTCTGCACCGGGACCGACGGCCGCGTCCTCGATGGCACACCGCTGCCCGAGGCCATCCGGCGCCTCGACGACGCCCTGCCACGTCCTCCCGCCGGCTACTTCGTCAACTGCACCCATCCCCGCTTCCTGCTCGAGGCGTATGTTCCCGGCGAACTCGACCGGCTCGTCGGCATCCAGGCCAACGGTTCGTCCCGCGATGTCACCGCGCTCGATGGCGCGGCGGCCACCGAGGCCGACTCGGTCGACACCTGGGCCGACTCCATGGCGCAACTCCACGACCGTCACCAGGTTCCCATCCTCGGCGGCTGCTGCGGGACTTCGCTCGGGCACCTCGGGGCACTCGCCGGCATCGCCCGCTGAGCGCCGGTTCAAGCGTTGAGGTCCCCTTGCGATCAAGTCCGGAGCCGGCGCTGCCACAGTCGGAATTTTACTTCCCGACCGATCCGGTCAACCCTGCTGCCGCCATGATCCACGACAAAGCCGCTGAGCTCATCAACCAACAAGTCGGTCACGAATTCGCCGCCTCCTATCAATACATCGCCGTCTCCACCTGGTGCGACGCCGAGGCCCTGCCGGAGATGGCCAAGTATTTCGCCAAGCAGGCGGACGAAGAGCGAATGCACGCCCTCAAGATGGTGCAGTTCCTCAACGACACCGACCGCGCCGTGGACTTCCCCGCGCTGCCCAAGCCGCAGTCGAAATTCGAATCCGTCGAGCAGGTCTTCCAGCTTTCCTACGATCAGGAGGTCATGGTGACCGACCAGATCAAGGCGATCTACGACGCGGCCGCCGAGCACAACGACCGGGTCACCCAGAACTTCCTGCAGTGGTTCCTCGAAGAACAGGTCGAGGAAGTCGCCAGCATGGACACGCTGCTCAAGATCACCCGGCGGGCCGGCAGCGATCTGTTCCGGGTGGAGGATTACATCGCCCGCCAAGGCCATCCGGAAGAGGCCGGGGACTAGGCATTTCCCCGCTCGAAGCGGACCGCCTGCATCGCCTGTCTCACTCGCATCCCACTCACCATGCAACTCCACCAACTTCCCCGGTTCCTCACTCTGGCGCTGATCGGCACCATCCTCGCTGCCCCTGCGGCCGATCAGGATGCTGCGGATGAGAACGTGTATGCCTTGCGCCCGAAGGCGAACGCCCCGAGGAATTTCGGCCACATCGGGCCGACGGGCATCATGGCCCACATCGACACGGGCGTGAAGGTGACCGTGGAGGGCACCCGGGAAGGGAGCCCGGCTGACGGCAAATTCCATGCGGGAGAGGTCATCGTGGGGGTCAATGGCCAAGCGCTCGAAGGGCGGAACCCGTATGTGGTGCTTGGCTCGGCGATCACGGCGGCCGAAGCGAGCGACGGCAAACTCTCCTTCGATCTCGACTCCGAAGAGGGCAAGCGCCAGGTCACCCTCGAGATTCCGGTGATGGGCGCCTACGCCGCTCAGTGGCCGGTCGATTGCGCCAAGTCGCGCAAGATCGTCCAACACGCCGCCGCCTACTACGAGAAGTCGCTCAAGGAGAGCAAGGACATGGGGGTGGGGGGTGCCTTGACCTGCCTGTTCCTGCTTTCCACCGGCGACGACACCTACCTGCCCCTGATCAAGGCGCACTACGCGAAGTTCATCGAGAATCCGGAAGCGATCGGCGACCACACCTGGAACAACGGCTACAACGGCATCGCCTGCGCCGAGTATTACCTGCGCACCGGCGACCCGGACATGCTGCCGGTCCTCCAGGCCTTCTGTGACGACGCCCGGGATCGACAGAATTTCGACGCGGCGTGGAAACACTGGGGCACCGACATCAATCCGCGCTACGTGGCCGGTGGCCTGATGAACCCGGCGAGCACGCAGGTGCTGACCACCCTGCTTCTGAGCAAGGAAGCGGGCGTGAACGTCGATGAGAAGACCCTGCTCAACTGCCTGCGCTACTTCTACCGCTTCGCGGGGCACGGCTCGGTGGCCTACGGCGATCACCGTGGGGAAGGCGGCGTGGGATCGAATGGCAAGGACGCCATGCTGGCGGCCGCGATGCAGGTCGCTTCCGGTGCCTCCGGCGACACCTCGATCTATCAGGCCGCCCGCGACAGCCTCAGCATGGCCACCCTGAACGCCTATCCCGCGATGATCACCGGGCACGCCGACAACGGTCGCGGTGATGGCATGTGGCGCGGCATTGCCTCCACCTACCTGATGGAGAAGAAGCCGGCGAAGTTCCGTGAGGTCATGGACCGCATCACCTGGTGGTACGACCTTTCGCGCTTCGATGACGGCGCGATCGGCCTGGCCACCCTCCAGGGCTGGAACGATCCCGGCTCGGGGGCAGGCGCGGCGATGACCTACACCGCCCCGCTCAAGACCCTGCGCATCACCGGGGCGCCCCGCTCGGAACATGCGAAGGAGTTCCAGCTTCCCAAACGGATCTGGGGCAACCAGGCGGACCTCGCTTTCCTCAAGATCGAGCCGGTCGACGGTTACGAGGAATACGGTGAGCCGCTGGCCATCCACCGGATCACCCCGCTGATCGGCTCGGCCTACATCCGCGGCAGCGTGGAGGAGGATCCCGACAGCGTTTCGCTGGATCAGCTCAACCAGTTCGTACGCCACCAGAGCTACATGATCCGTGCCCAGGCCGCCAAGGCGCTCCGGATCAAGGGTGAGTGGAAGGTGCTGGAAGAGCTGCTGCGGCACCCGGACCCGCGGATGCGCCGCGCCGCCTTGGACGGCATGCTCGACTGGAGGTATTTCTTCGGCGTCGGCAAGAAACCGCTCGCGACCGGGGATTACACCCCCGGCATGATCGAGGCGATCACCGCGATGCTCGGCAATCCGCAGGAGGCGACCTATGTCATCGAAGGGGCCCTGTTCGCCACGGGCTTCATGCCCGCCGAGGTGATCCAGGAGCACTACGACGTCATCTATCAGTGGACCCGCCACGACGACTGGTGGTTCCGGCAGGCTTCCTTCATGGCCCTCCAGGGCCTGAGCAAGGATCCGGAACTCTACCTCAAGGCGGTCCCGGTACTCACCGAGTTGATGATCCGGGAGAACCACACCATGCCGCGGAACGCGATGAACCAGACGCTGGCCAATTCGCTCAAGCAGTTCGCTCCCGACAGCGAGATCGGCCGGTTGCTCGCCAAGGGCTTCGATGAAAGCGTCGCCGAAACCCGGATCCTCGAGGGTCGTCGCGACCGCGAGGGCGTCTACAACGTCGCGCAGTCGATCGAGAAGGCCGCCAGCATGGCCCCGGAACTGGCACCCCAGCTCGCCGCCTCACTGGTCGAGCGCGGGCTTTCGGTGCTGGATGACGACCAATTGCTCGGGCTCATCGACGGCCAGGGAGGGTTCCTGAAGCTGGCGGCGAAATTGAAGGGTCCCGGGCGCGATAGTCTCGAGAAGATCCTCTACGAGAGTTATCGGCCCGAGGTGGTCAAGCGGCTCAAGGCGGGCGGCGGAACCGACATCAGGACCATCGATGCCCTCATCGGCATCACCGAGCTGCGCGATCAGAACGTCGGCTGGACCATCATCGGATCGCCCGAGCCTCAGGCCCGGGAGTGGCACTACCTGTCCTTCCATCCGAAGGCCGAGAAGGACTTCCTGCCGAAGCGCGAGGGACGCCGCTACCGTCAGGTCGAGCTGGCACCGGAACTGAAGGACTGGTTTCAGCCGGGCTTCGACGCCAGCGGCTGGCAGAGCGGCAAGGCTCCGATCGGCAAGGGCGGCCACCCGAGGGCCGGCAATCGGCCCCCGGAAAATCAATCCACCTGGGGCGAGGGCGAGATTCTGCTGGCGCGGACGAGCTTCGAGCTGAACGACACCGACTACGATCTCTATCGTCTCCGCATGCTCTGCATCCAGGGCTTTCAGGTCTACCTGAACGGCAAGAGGATCCGCACCTACTCGTGGTGGCAGGAACCCAAGGAATACCGCAAGTGGCCGATGGGTCCGCGGGAAGCCGCGCTGCTCAAGAAGGGCACGAACACCCTCGCGATCTACACCATGGAGGTCTATCCGTCCTCCCAGAAACCCCACTGGAAGGACGAGGTGTTCGGTCAGCTCGACTGCTACATCGAGGGACTGCGGAAGGAAGACCTCTATTGAGGGGCGGCCATGGCGAGCCTCAGCGGGGGCTCCGATGAGGGATTTCAGCCAAGCGGATACTCGCCATCCTCATCGATGCCGATCCAGCCGAGTTGGTGGAAGGCGGCGAAGATGGCCAGGCGGGGATCGTCGACTTCGTCCTCGGCGTGTTCGATGGTCGCGGTGCTGGTGAGACCGCGCATGGACTCGATGCTGATGACCGTTTCGCTGCCCTCGAGGTGGATCCAGTCGCCCCAGTCCTTCGCCTCGTGACGTGCCTCCAGCTTCTGCTTCTTCAGCGCCGCGACAACTTCGCGGATGGTGCAGGCGACTTCGCCCTCGGGAGTTTGGACCACGGTTTGCATCGGCCCGA
Organism: Haloferula sp. A504; assembly: GCF_044385805.1. Classification (NCBI taxonomy): domain Bacteria; kingdom Pseudomonadati; phylum Verrucomicrobiota; class Verrucomicrobiia; order Verrucomicrobiales; family Verrucomicrobiaceae; genus Haloferula; species Haloferula sp. A504. Next base: position 2,769 of record NZ_JBISBU010000085.1, on the reverse strand, counting down.
TAGGAAAGAGGCACCTTGCGGTTTTCAAGGGAAACGAGTCCTCAATTCGAGACCGTTCCCGGCAACGGTCGGGGCCTTCACCCGCCAGCCTGCATTTCTCACGAGTGAGAAATGCATCCCGACCGGGTCGGGACCGATACGGCGCTGCAGGGGATCTGGGTGAGTGTTTTTGTTAGACAGTGTGTTGCCGTCCCTATTCGGGCTAGCCGTATTTCCACACGATCAGGGGCAGCACGGTCAACGCGACCACCAGCGCCAGGACCACGCCCATCTTGACGTAGTCGACGAAGCGGTAGCCGCCCGGCCCCATCACGAGGACATTGGCGGGGTGCGAGATCGGGCTGGTGAAGCTCGCCGACGCGGCCATCGCGACGCCCATCATCAGCAGCTTCGGATCGATCCCCATCTCGGCCGAGGTCCCGATCGCGATCGGTGCCATGATGAGCACCAGTGCCGTGGTCGGAACGATGGTGGTGGCCGCCGCGGTGAGCAGATAGATCCCGAGAAGGATGCCCCACAAGCCCAGCGGCTCCATCGCCCCGGAGACCCCCCCGGCGATCCAGTGGGCCGCCCCGGAGCTTTCCATCGCGGTCCCGAGCGGGATCATGCCGGCGATGAGGAAGACCGACTTCCAGTCGATCGCGCGGTAGGCGTCCTCCATCGTGAGACAACGCGTCGCCAGCATCACCGCCGCCCCCGCCACGGCGGCGATGGCGATGGGCAGAACCCCGGCGAGCACCAGGCCCACCACCGCCAGCATCAGGACGGCGGAAAGCACCGCCTTGCCGGGTTCGGCGCGCGCCTGGTCACCATAGGCCATGCGGGTGAGCACCACGAAGTCGGGATCGTCGGCGAGCTTCTCGACCTGCTCGCGCGGGCCGCGCAAGAGCAGCGCGTCGCCGAATTCCAGGGGCATGTGGCGCAGGTGGGACCGCCACGAACGACCCCGCCGCCAGATCGAAAGGACCTGCAGGCCGTAGCGCTGGCGGAAGTCGAGCTCCTTCGGTGTCCTGCCGGGCAGCGTGCTGCGCGGCGAGAAGGTGACCTCGGCGATGCCCTCGGTCTCGCCGAGTTCCTCCATGCTGCCGCCTTCCCCGTCGTCCTCCAGCAACTCGAGGCTCTGGATCGCCCGCATCAACTCGAGCCCTTCCGGTTTTCCCAGCACCAGCAGCTGATCCCCCGGCTCGAAGACTTCGTCGGCATCGGGGAAAAGGATCGATCCGCCGCGCCGTGCGATCCCGATGATGCGCAGGCCGAGGGTCTCACCCAGCCCGCTTCGCGCCACCGTCATGCCGGCCAGCCGCGAGTCGGGCGGAAGCATCAGCTCGATCAGCGAATCGGAATCGGGATAGATGTCCGAGAGGTGTTCCTGCGAGACCATCTGCACCTCGCTGAAGGCTTCGCTTCCGCCCAACTTCCCCAGTGGTTCGCGAGGGCCATCGAGGGTGAGGACATCGCCGGCCTTGAGCGGCACCTTCGAAAGGTCGTCGCGGATCACCTTTCCCGGCCGCCGGACCGCCACGATGTGGGCGCCGAAGCGCGCGCGAAACCCCGCCTCCTCGACGGTGAGCCCGACCAGCTCCGACCTGGGCGCCACCGTCGCATTCACCACGGCCAGCTTCTCGGACGAGAGCACCTGGAGAATCTCGTCGCCGCTCGCCATCTCGAGCGCCTGCCAGCCGAGGAACTCGCGAAACTCGTCGATGCGGCCCTGCGCGCTCAGGATGTCGCCGCTCTCGAGCACGAAGTCGGGCCCGAGGTCGCCGAAGGTTTCATGTCCGCGGCGCACCGAGAGCACCGTCAATCCCAGCGTCGCCGACAGCCCGCTCCCCCGCAGCTTGCGGCCGTGCAGCGGCGAGCCCTCGCCGATCCGCAGACCGAAGCGGCGCTCCTCGAGCCCGTAGGCGAACTGCAATCCCGCCTTGGCCGCCTCGCCGCCCATGCCCTCCGGCATCTTCGCCGGCAGCAGGTGACGCCCGACCAGGGCGATGAAAAGCGCGCCCCCGACCAGCGCCGGCACCCCGATCGGGGCGAACTCGAAAAGCTCGAAGCCCTCCAGTCCGGCCTGGCGCAGGGCCGTCGACGCCACCAGGTTCGGCGGCGTTCCGATCAGGGTGGTCAGGCCCCCGAGCAGGGACGAGTAGGCCATCGGCATCAGCAGCCGCGACGGCGGGGTGCCGGTCCGCCGCGCGATGTCCATCACCACCGGCAGCATCAGTGCGGCCACCCCGATGTTGTTCATGAAGGCCGAGAGGACGCCGGTGGTCAGCATGATCACCAGGATCATCCGGACCTCACCTTTCCCCGCGAGCCGCAGCACCCGCTGGCCGATGAAGTCGGCCACCCCGGTCGCGCTCAGGCCGGCGCTCAGGATGAACATCGCCCACACCGTGACCACCGCCGGATTGCTGAAGCCGGCGAGCGCCTCCTCGAGCGTGACCAGCCCACTCACCCCCAGCGTCCCGAGCACCAGCAGCGCGACCACGTCCATCCGCAGCTTCTCGGTGACAAAGAGCACCAGCGAAACCGCCAGGATCAGCAGAACGGCGATGATCTCGGGAGTCATCGAAAACGCATCAGGGCTTGGCTACGGGAAATCGGCACTCATCCACCACCAACCTAGTTAGGCAAACCACGCCCGCATGGCAATCCAATCCACTTCCAGTCCGTTCCGTCCCTAGGGCGTTTGCTTGGCAGGCTATGATTGGATGGGTTGTGCCATATTGATGGTGTTCACTGATTTTTGGCGGTGGTCGCGGTAGTGGTCGA
>NZ_JBISBU010000084.1:0-16830 GCF_044385805.1 Haloferula sp. A504 | reverse complement strand
ACCTCGAGGAATCCATCGAGACCGCCCTGCATCGACTCCCCGGAGAGCATGGTGAAGGAGCGGGCCTCGGACGATTCGGCGTCCATGACCTTGGCGCGCTGCTTGGCGACATCGACGAAGGTGACCTCGGCACCGTTCGAGACGGCGATCGTCTTGGGCGGGGTGCCGAGTTCCCAGCGGAGCTTGCCGTTCTCGCCCATCCACAGTTTGCCGGGGGTTTCGACCGGTTTTTTGAGCGCCGGAAGGGTGCGCTGCTGGATGAAATCGGCCTGCAGCGTGTGGATTTCGCTCTGGCGCTTGAGCCATGCCTCCAGCGGCGCGGTGTCGGTTTCCGCATGGAGTGGAAGGCTGAGCAGCAGGACGAGGAGCAGGCGCATGATCCAACTCGACCGAGGCGGGGGACTTTGCCAAGGGCAAATCGGATGAAATTGGTACTTGGAACCGGGGCGGGCATCCCGTGGTTTCTTCGCCGATGCGCAAATGGTGGAGTATCGGCCTGCTGATCGCCTTGGCGGTTGTCGCCGCCTCAGGGCTGGGACGGGTGAAGTTCGACACCGACGTCCTGGCGGTGCTTCCCGACGAGATGCCGGAGGTCGAGGCGCTGCAGGCCTTCCAGAGGGTGTTTTCGAAGAAGGGCGAGCTGATCCTGCTCATCGAGGGGGATCCCGACGAAGTTGGGCCGCTGGATGAGCTGGCGGGTGACCTTGCCGGACGCCTGAAGGAAGCCCGGGTGAGTGAGGTGGTGCGGTGGCGCCCGCTGTGGCAGGACCGCGATGGCGGCATGACGGATCTGATCGCCTGGCTTTGGCTCAACGGGGATCCGCAGGAAGTGGCGGGCCTGGTCGGGCGGCTTTCGGAGGACCAGATCGAGGCGACGATGGAGGGGGCGCTCGAAAGGGTGGCCACCAGTCTGGATGGCGGCGATCTGATGATGTCGGCACACGACCCCTTCGGCTTCCTCGATCATCCGTCGCTGCGGTCGTTTTTCGAAGGCCGCGATGGGGGCGGCGAAGGGTTTCTCAACGAAGAGGGCACGGCGCAGTTGATGTTCATCGAGGCGCCGCGGGGACTGCTCGGATACCGTGAGGCGGAGGCGTGGTTGACGGAGCTGAAGGAGGTTTCGGAGCCGTGGGCGAAGGAGAGGGGGCTGAGCCTCGGCTACACGGGGGATCCGGCTTTCGAGGCGGAGATCGGCGGCGCGATGGAGGGCGACATGCGGGGCACGGTCGGCATCACGTCGATGGTGATTGGCCTGCTCTTTCTGCTGATGCAGCGGCGGTTTGGATTGCTGTTCGGCATGGGAGCCACGCTGGGGGTGATCTTTGCCGCGACGTTGGGTGCGGCTGGCTGGATCTTCGGCGAACTGAGCATCATGGCGGCCGGGTTTGCCGCGATCCTGATCGGTCTCTCGGTCGACTACGGGGTGCTGATCTGCCAGGAGGCCAAGGTGGCGGGGCACGAGCAGGGTGCGATCCGGAAGGCCGTTTCACGATCGATCCTGTATGCGGCGGCGACCACGGCGGCGGTGTTCTTCGCCTTGAACCTGAGCGGACTGCCCGGGATCGCCCAGCTTGGCAGCGTGGTCGGGATCGGAGTGATCTTCGGGGCCTTGTTCATGCTTGGATTCTACCTGCCGTGGGTGGCGAAGGTCGGAGCCGGGCGCCCGATCATCGCGCACAAGGCGGCATGGCTGCCGGGTCGGAAGGGTTCGCTGATGCTGCTCGCCGGGGTGCTGGTGATCGCCACTGGCGTGCTCCTTGTGCGGGGGCTGCCCGGGGTGGAATTCGACCGCAGCCTGCTGCGCCCCCGCGACAGCCAGGCGATGGGGGCCTTTGAAGAAATTCAGGCGCAATTTCCGGCCTGGGGCGCGCCCTCGGTCCGGTTGGTGATCGAGGGCGGGACGAATGCCGAGGTCCGGCAGCGGGCGGCGGGGTTCGAATCCCGGGTCGCGCAGTTGCGCAAGGATCGTCCCGACCTGGTCGGCGAGCTTGAGCTGCCCTCCGGGTGGTGGCCGGCACCGGAACATCACCGGGCGAATGCCGCGGCGCTGGCGGCGCTGGGCCGCGATGCCGAGCGCCTGCTCGCGGCGGCGGACGAGGGAGGGTTTTCGGAGGAAGGGACGGCGCTGGGCAAGGCGGTGCTTTCCGCACTGCCGAGATTGGCTGGCGAGCCGCCGGGAAGCGTTCCCGACGAACCGGCGACGCTGGAAATCCTGCGGGCGATGGCGATGCCCGATGCGGATGGCGGGGGCTACATCCTCGGGAAGCTGGATGTCATCGGGCGCGAGGACCTCACGGTGGAGGATCTCGAGGTTCTCCGTGGCCTGCTGTCCGAGGGGGTGCATCTCGCTGGCTGGGATCTGCTCAAGCCGGCGGTGCTGCCGTTAGTGAAAAAGGACCTACTGGCGGTGTTCCTGCCGATGGTGGGCTTGATGGTGGTGATGCTTTCGCTGGTGTTCCGCCGGGCCGGGGATGTGGTCACCGCGTTGCTGGCGATGAGCCTGAGCGGCATCCTGCTGTTGGCGCTGATGCGGATCACCGGGCTCGAGTGGAACTTCCTCAATATCGCCGCGACGCCCCTGCTGCTGGGAACCGGTCTGGATTATGCGATTCACATCCTGCTTTCGCTGCGCCGCACCGGTGGCGACGTGCGGGCCGTATGGAACGGCACCGGCAAGGCGGTGCTGTTCTGTGGATGCTCGACGGCGATCGGCTTCGGCTCGCTGGGATTCGCCTCGATCGATGCGCTGGCCAGCCTGGGCAAGGTCGCGGTGTTGGGAATCCTGAGCTCGATGCTGGTCGCGGTGATTCTGATTCCCGGCCTGCGGGGCGGGCGGCAGCCGTGAGGGGTGCGGAGTGCTCTGATTCGGGGCTCGTCCGGGGGTGCAACCGGGACAGAAAAGCCGGAGACCTCTTCGGGACTCCGGCTTGGAAAATTGGGTTCGACGCTCGTCAGCTCACTGCCCGACCGGTTCGAAGTCGGTCTCGGTGCCCGGGGGCGGGTTGATGACCGGAGGAAGCGGCGGAGGCGTGATGATCGGCACGTCGAGCGGATCCGGCGGTGTTTCGGCGGGCTTCACCTCGACGTTCTTGCCCTTGGCGCTCTTGGCGCTGTCACCTTCCTTGCCGGCGGAGGGAGAGAGGCGGGCCATGACTTCCTGCACTCGGTTGAGCGAGTCGGGAGCGGTGGCGATGGCGCACTGGGCGATCAGGCGCATGTGCTCGGGCGCGGCGCGGACGGCGGTCTCGACGACGTAGCCGACAATGGCGTCGTCGCATTCGGTGCCGAGAATGGCGGCGCGGACGATCTCGCAGGAGCAAGCCGGATGGGCCGAAACTTCCTTGTCAACGAGACGGAGGAGCTCGATCGGATCGGCCTTGGCACGTTCGGCGGTGGCTTGAATCCTCTCGATGATCGGAGTGCAATCGACGGGCTTGCCGGCTTCCTCCGCGTGGCTTGCGGCGGCCAGCAGTGCGGTCGCCAAGGTGGTCACGAAAAGCTTTTGCATGGTGGGTGGGGTGGGGTGGAGGGCATGCTTATCCTGCCGGATGGGCCTGCCGATGTGAATAACTAGCACGGGCCAGCCCTTCTTGGAAAGCAGGAAATCCCTTCCGCGATCACGCGGTGACCGCCCCGCGATCGTCCTCAAGCCCTGATTTCTCAATGAAATAGTCGTATCCGCCGGTGTAGCGGGTGAGGACGCTGTGGCTGTCGTCCTCGGCGCGGGTGATGTGCAGGGTGGTTTCCGCGAGGTGGCGGATGAAGTGCACATCGTGGGAGATGAAGACCAGCGTGCCCTCGTAGGCCTTGAGCGCGTTGACCAGGGAATCGATCGAGAGGATGTCGAGGTGGGTCGTCGGTTCGTCCATCAGCAGCAGGTTGGGCGGATCAACGAGGAACTTGACCAGGTTCAGGCGCGATTTTTCGCCGCCGGAAAGCACGCCGCAGCGTTTCTCGACGTCGGTGCGGCGGAAAAGAAAGGACCCGAGGATCGCCCGGGCGTCTTCCTCGCGCAGGGTCGGGCATGACTCGAGCACTTCGTCGAGCACCGTGTTGGCCTCGTTGAGCTTCTCCGAGCGGTGCTGCGAGTAGTAGCCCATCTTGGTCAGGTAGCCGACCTCGTGCCCGCCACCGGTGACCTCGAGTTCGCCGGCGAGCATCTTCAGCAGCGTCGACTTACCGGAGCCGTTGGGCCCGACCAGCACGATCTTGTCGCCGCGCTCGATGGTGAGATCGAGGCCCTGATAGATCACCTTCTCGTTGCCGTAGGCGAAGTTCGCCTTCTTCAGTTCGACGACCTTCTGGTTCGACCGGGCGGGCTGGGGGAACTGGAACTTGAACGGCTTCCGCGGGGCGCGCGGCTTCTCGAGCTTGTCCATTTTCTCGATCTGCTTGATCCGGCTCTGGACCTGCGAGGCCTTCGAGGCAACCTGGCGGAAGCGATCGATGAAGTCCTGGATCCCTTCGATCTCCTTCTTCTGGTTCTGGTAGGCCCGGAGCTTGTTCTTGTAGCGGGCCACCCGTTGATCGAGGTAGGACGTGTAGTTGCCGGTGTAGCTGACCAGTTCCGCCGTATCCGGATCGATCTCGACGACGCTTTCGACGATCGAATCCATGAAATCGCGGTCGTGCGAGATCATGAAGATCGCGCCGGGGTAGTTCATCAGGTAGCGCTGGAACCACAGCAGCGAGACGAGGTCGAGGTGGTTGGTCGGCTCGTCGAGCATCAGCAGGTCGGGCTCCATGACCAGCAGGCGGGCGAGGTAGGCGCGCATGACCCAGCCGCCGGAGAACTCGGAGGCGGGGCGGGTGAAGTCCTCCTGGTTGTAGCCGAGTCCGGCGAGGATCTTCTTGGCCTTGGGCTCGAGCTGGTAGCCGTTGTGGGTGTTGAAGTGGTCCTGAGCCTCGGCGTAGTCCTTCGAGTCGATGGTGCCGGCCTTTTCGTGCTCGCGCATGGTGCGGAGGTAGCCGACCATGTCCGGATTCACGCCCATCGCGATCTCGAGCACGGTCTCGTCGCCCGGGTTGCCGGCTTCCTGCTCGAGGCTGCCGGTGATGGCGTATTCATCGCGGTCGATGGTGCCGGTGTCGATGTCCTCCTCGCCGAGGATCATCTTGAAGAGCGTCGACTTGCCGGCGCCGTTGGGGCCGACCAGGGCGATGCGTTCGCCCCAGTTGACGGTCATTTCCGCGTCCCGGAAAAGGGTGCGGCCGCCGAGTGTCTTGGTGAGCTTCTTGATTGTGAGCACGGGAGGGGACTAGGGCGGCAGCGCGGCGGGATCAATCCCCAATCCTCCGGATTGCCGCGCAGGATTGTGGATTGCCCAAGCGGGGAGGGCCGGTGGATACTGCGCCCGTGAAACGACGGGATTGGCTATGGCTTGCCGGAGGAGGGATGGTCGGAGGTTGCGTGCCCCTGGGTGGCGCGGCCCCCCGGACGTGGAACGGATCGACGATGGACGAGGCGGATGCCGTCGCCCGAGCGCATGGTGCGCGCGGCTGGGCGGCGTGGGAAAATGGTGAGCTGCGCAAGTCGTGGCGCACCCACCACCGCGGGCCCATCCTCAGCGTGACCAAGGCGCTGGCCGGGCTCGCGTGCGCCCGGGCGGTGGGTGAGGGCTGGCTCGAGCTCGACCAGCCGGTGTCGGCGACGGTGAGCGAATGGGCGACCGACCCGCAGAAGAGCCGGATCACGGTGCGGATGCTGCTGCAGATGACCGCCGGTCTCGATGAGGGCGGCGCCGAACTGTATCGGCGCGGCATCGGCGACAAGGGCCGGGTCGCGCTGGGACTGCCGGTGGTCGATGAACCGGGCACCCGGTTCCGCTACGGTCCGGTCTGCTGGGAGGTCTTGGCCGAATTGCTGCACCGCAAGGCGGTGGCGCGGGGCGAGACGCTCGAGCGGATGATCTACCGCACCGTGATGGGGCCGCTCGGGCTGACCACGCCGCAGTGGCGCTCGGACGGACGGGACCGCTACTACCTCTCGACCGGAGCGGAATTGAACATCACCGAAATGGGCCGGCTGGGCCGGGCCATCGCCTCGCTGGCCTCGGGGCGGGACGTGGCCAACATCCCGGCATCGGCCTTCCGCGACGTGACCCGGACCTCGTCCGCCAATCCGATGTTCGGAGGGGGCGTGTGGTCGAACCGGCGGGCACCCGCGCTCCCGATCGAGGTCGAGGAGGAACTCGACCCGCCGAAAAGCCCCGGCTTCTGGCGCTCGGCCTGCCTTTCGCGGAGCCAGCCGTCGTCGATGCTGGCGCTCATCGGGTCCGCCGGCCAACGGGTCTACATCTGGCCCGAGCAGCAGCGGGTGATCGCCCGGCTCGGGTATTCCGGAAGCTGGCGCGACGGTCCGCTGCTGCGGGTGGTGTGAAGAATCCGGGATCAGCCCCATCGGAAACCGGGTCCCCGACGGGGCCGCGATGACGATGCTCAGCACCACTCGACCGTCACTTCCTTGCGGTAGGCCTTGAGCCGGTCGATGAGCTGGACCACGAGGTTGCGGCGGATCGAGACGCTCCGCGGGAGCTGCGGGTTCTGGTAGTAGGGATTGACCTGCTCGCCGACGAGGAACGACACCGAGTCGGCCTGCAGCAGCTCGCGCGCGAGCAGGGCGGCGCCGTTGCGGTCGCCGGGCAGGCGCTCGAGCGAGCCGTCGGCCTCGTCGAGCAGGCGCAGCGTCGCCGCCATGGTCATGATGCCTTCGGTGACCAGATCGATCCCGGGCAGGCGCCCGATCGGCGGGATGCCGTCGCGCCCGCTGTTCGGTTCCGACACGACCAGCACCCCGAGATGAGCCCCGATGATGTCGCTGGTGGTGCCCCCGCAGACCACCTTTCGCCCGGGAAAGGCCATCAGGCGGTCGGTGCAGGATTCGTCGTCGTCCCGGTCCACCGCCGGGCCGGTCACGACCATCAGGGCGCGCGGTGCACGCGGAAGCACGCCGACGAAGGTGGCGTCGTCACCCGGACGGCCGCCGTAGAGAAGGTTGGTTTCGCGGATCACCCGGTTGGCGGCCCGTCCGGCACTGGAGGCGTGGAACTTGAGCGTCTCCTCGATGAATCGGCCGATGCCGGCGCGGTCCCAGCCGAAGTTATGGAGTTCGCCCACGCCGGCATGAAGGACGCCATCCGAAAGCAAGCCGAGGAAGTCACCGAGCTCCAGCCGTCCCTTCGAGAAAAGCAGGGTCCGCCCGCGGACCTCGCGGCCGTAACGTTCCAGCGACGCGACCCGCCCCTGGCGCAAGAGCAGCGGCGCGGGTGCCTCGAAGCTGATCACTCGGAACGACCCGTCGGCATGGATCAGGTCCAGCAGGGTGAATGCGGAGTAGGCCACCCCAAGGGTCCGGTCGGCCGGCAGGGTGCCGATGACGGTGTCCATCACGTCGGCGGCGGTGGCGCCAGCGAGGCTCATCCTGACGATGATCTCGGCGGTCAGGCAGGCCAGGATGTTGGCCTTCACGCCGCTGCCGAGGCCGTCGGCGAGGACGACGATCGAGCGGCGGTCGGTGCGGGCGATTCGGACCTGATCACCGCACAACTCCTCGCCGTGGTGGTTGAGGCAGGCGAATTCGATGTCGAAGAATGGATCCGGCTTACTCACGTTCGCGCTCGATCGAATCCAGCAGCCTGAGCAGGGCCACCTTGGTCGTCGCGGTCGCCTCACCCAGGAGTCCGGCGATTTCCTGGGCCACGCTCATCTGCCGGTCGACCACGTCCCGGACGTCCTTGGCGAGCTTCTCGCGGAGTTCCACGAGTTGGCGGCGCTGTTTCCACTCGCGAGTGAGGTCAACGAAGATTGCGGCAACCTTGTCTTCCTCCGGCACCGTGAAGACAAGGCGGTGCAGCCGCAGGTCGAACTCGCGGTGCGTGTGTTCGCTGCGCCGGATCTCGCCGCCGACCTCGAAGGCCTGCTCGAAATCGCTGACGTCACCGATCAACTCCGCCGCCGGGCGACCGAGGATTTCCTCGCGGGTGGTCTTGAAGAACCGGCAGAACGCCTGGTTCACCATGTGGACCTCAAGCCGGCGGTTCACGACCAGGAGGCCGTTCGGGTCGTGTTCCCACAGGAGGTCGGAAAGCCGGGTGTTCACCGCAGGCAGGATCCCAGGGATGGGACCCCGGCAGACACCCAAATCCTCCGAAACACCCTTCGTCGATTGCCTTACTTCCGCCGGTAGACTTGCAGGTTGGCATCAGCCATGCGGACGTGGTAGCCGGAGCCGAAGGGGATCTCAGGCTTCGGGCCTTCGGCCAGGTACGCGGCGGCGAGGTCGGACTGACGCCATTGGGCAAAGAGCGGGATCGGACGCACGTAGTTGCCGAGCAGGGTCACATCCCACTGGTCCTTGTCGTAGTACCGGTAGGGGATGCCGGAGTCGTCCTGGAGCACGACCTCGCAGTTCGAGAGGACCCAGTTGCGGATGCCGGTGAAGGAGCTGTCGTGGGGCAGGTAGGAGGCGGCCTTGAAGTAGGCGGCACCGCCGGAGTGGCCGTCGAGCCAGGGCCGGATCGCACCGAAGCCGGAGTTTGAGAGGTCGGCCGACACGTAGATCACCTTTTTCGATCCGCCGTAGGGCGAGTTGAAGCGGATCTCGGTGGCGGGCTTGCCGGCGACGGAAACCGAGCGCACGTCCTTCACCTCGGCGCCCATGAGCCCGAGACTGGTCATCATGATGGTTGTGACGTCGGGGGCGTTCTTCATCTCCTTGGTCAGGTAGTAGCCGTGGCGCAGGGGTTTTTCCATGACCGAGCGCAGCGCGGAAAGCCGGGCGATCGTGTTGTCACCGGGAACCGCGGGAACGTTGCCGGCCGGTTCCAGGCCGATGAGGACGTAGGTCGATGCCTGCGGGAAGATCGACGAGACATACATGATGTCGGGCCCGCCGAAGGGATAGACGACGGTCGAGGGCGATCCGACCAGCGGCTTGAGGTCGTAGTGGTAGTACTGCGCCTGCCGTAGCGTGCGCCTGCCACCCATCTTGCGCCACAGGTAGTCGAGCTCGAGCGCGTGGGTGTGGTAGTCGCCGCGCGACTTCTGGTAGGTGGAGAGGGTCGCTCCTTTGGCGACCGGTCTTCCGGCCAGGAAGCGGGCGATGTCGTCGTGGGAGGGTTCCCCGGTGGCGCCTCCGAAGTCCTGCGCGGGGTTCAGGGGCGGTTTTTCCTGCTTGGTCGGCGGCAGGTTGCTCGACCCGCAGTGGCAGAGGGCGAGGGCGGCGAGGGCGATGAGGATGCGTTTCATGAAGGCGATCGGTGGGTGAGGAAATATCCTGCGATGGCCACGCCGACCGCAGTGGCCAGGCCGGCGAGGGTCGGAACCGGATCGGCGGCCAGTGAGCGGATCACCACGAACAGCGTCATGGCGAGGAATACGACAATCGGCAGCATGAGTCGACCCAGATTCACCCGGTCGCGCAGCCGGAAAAGTCCGGCCACGGTGAGCAGGGTGCAGAGGGCGAGGCCGGTCTGGGTGTAGGTGACCAACTCGCGGAAGCCGGTGGCAAACACGAAGCCGAGAGCCAGTGCGGTCTGAAGACCCAGCGCGACGACCGGTGCTTCCTTCCTGGGTTTCAGCAAGCGGAGCGCCGGGGTCGATCGGCCAATGGCGGCGAGCACCCGCGGCCCGGCCCAGAGCATCGCGCTGACCGAGGCGAAAAGTCCGACGGCAAACAAAAGGGAGATCGGCGCGGCGGCCCGGTCGCCGAACAGATGGCGGGCGGAGATTTCGCCGACGGCGACCTCGCCACGCAGCGCCTCGACCGGCGCGGCGCGCAGGAAGGCGGCATTGAGGGCGAGGTAGAGCAGGGTGACGACCAGCGTGCCGCCGATCAGCGCGCGGCGCACGGTGCGTTCGGGTTGATCCCATTCCTCGAGCCCGTACACCGCGGCATTCCACCCCGAATAGGAGTAGAAGACGAAGAACAGGGAGATGGCGAAGGCCGGCTGGAGGATCCCGGCAAAATCGGTCGCGGGCTCCGGCGTCCAGCGGATGTCGCCCTCGCCTGGCAGCAGGATCACCGCCCCGAGAAAGAGCAGGATGAGCAGGAGCTTCAGGCCGGTGGCCGCGAGTTGCACCCGGGCACTGGTCCGGGAGCTGATCGCATGCGCGGCGCTGCCCAGCAGGATGACCACCACCGCCGCCGCCTGCACCGGAACCGACGGCAGGGCCTTGTGGAGGTACTCGCCGAAGGCAATCGCGGTGATCGCGGTCGGCGCCGCGAAGCCGACGATCGCCGACAGGATGCCGGCCATGAATCCGAGCGACGGGTGGTACAACTCCGTCAGAAAATGGTGCTCGCCGCCGGACCGGGGCAGCGCCTCGGCCACCGCCGAGTAGCACAGCGCACCGCACAGCGCGATGATCCCGCCGAGTGCCCACAGGACGAGAATCTGCGGCCCCGAGGTCAGGTCGGGAAGCTGGAACCCGAGCGAGGTGAAGACCCCTGTCCCGATCATCGAGGCGATGACCAGGGCGGTGGCGGCGAAGGTGCCGGGCGCGCGTTTCAAGGGGCCGATTCTGGCGAGCAAGGCCGCCGTGTCGAGGGCCGTTGTGCGGCGTGGAAACCAAGGCCCGATGCAAGATATGCCGGACTTTTGGGACGGGATGCGCAATCGGTGCGGGCGGGGAAAAGTAGAGATAGGGACGCGACGGTCTTTAGGCCGGGTTAGTTGTGAATTTTTCCAAGCAATCCTCCTTCAGGGCTCTTGCGGCAACGCTGCCGCTGCTGGTCGGGATGTTGATTTCGGCATCCGGGATCCCTTCGCCTCTCTCTCTTGAATTTTCGCCCGATGGCCGGCAGCTTGCGGTGGGGGATGCGGCCAATGATTGCGTGGCCCTGATCCACCCCGGAATCCACGAGGTCACCCAGCGGATCGCGCTGCAGGGAACCCCCAAGGGTCTGGCCTGGGATCCCCGTTCCGGGCGGCTGATGGTCGCGGAATTCGGAGCGGGACAGGTCGCCGAGATCGATCCGGAAAGTGCCGAGGTCGTCCGCCGCTTGCCGGTGGGTCGCTACCCCCACGGTCTGGCAGTTGCTCCGGAGCGCCGCCTGCTTCTGGTGGGAGACTGGGGTCTCGGTGAGTTGCGGATCATCGACCTCGGCGAGGATGGAAAAACGACCCGGATTCCGGTCGATCGTCAGCCGACCGGAGTGGCGGTGAGTGCCGACGAGTCCTTCGCAGTGGTCAGTCATCTGGTTCCGAATACCGCGGCCACGGTTCCGGATCACGCGGCGGCGGTGGCCATCATCGATCTCGAATCGATGGAAAAGACGGCGACCGTCCGACTGCCGACCGGATCGACCAATGTCCAGGATGCCTGCATCGGTGCGGATGGGGCGACGGCTTACGTCGTGCACACGATCGGTCGCTTCCACCTGCCGACCACCCAGCTGGACCGCGGATGGGTGAATACCAATGCGCTGTCCGTCATCGATCTGGCGAAGGGGAGTCGCCGCGCGACCGTGCTGCTGGACCAGGTGATGGACGGGGCCGCGGATCCCTGGGGGGTGACCGCCGGACCGGCGGGCAAGCGCCTCTACGTGACACTGGCCGGCGTGCACCAACTTGCGGTGATCGACCTCGATCGCCTGTCGAAGCTCATCGCCTCGTCCCCGGCCTCCTTGTCCGAGGATCTTTCCGCCCTGCACCGTGAGAACGTGATGCGCCGCATCGATCTGCCGGCCAAGGGACCGCGGGGCATCAGCGTCTCGGCTGCAGGCGACCGGCTGGCGATGGCCGGCTATTTCACCGGAAATGTCATTCTCACGGATCCGGACGGAGACGGTGCCACCTCGATCCCGCTTGCCCCCCCGCAGGAGCCCGATGCCGCGCGGCGGGGTGAAATTGCCTTTCACGATGCGAACCGCTGTTTCCAGCGCTGGCTGAGTTGTGCGAGCTGCCATCCCGACGCCCGTTCGGACGGACTCAACTGGGACCTGCTCAACGACGGCATCGGCAATCCGAAGAACGCCCGCTCGATGGTCTTCAGCCACCTCACGCCCCCGGTGATGTCGCTCGGCGTGCGCGACCAGACGGCCACGGCGGTCCGCGCCGGCTTCGTCCACATCCAGTTCACCGAGCCGGAACCCGGCGAAGTCGAGTCGGTGATGGCCTACCTGCAATCTATCGAGCCGCTGCCCAGTCCCTATCGCGAGCCGGACGGATCGCTCAGCGAGGCCGCCACCCGCGGCAAGAAGATCTTCAACCGCCGCTCGGTCGGCTGTGCCTCCTGCCATCCCGAGCCTCTTTTCACCAAGCTCGAGATGGAGGACGTGGGCACGACCGGCTCGCTCGACCAGGGGGCGGCGCTCTTCGACACGCCCAGCCTGCGGGAGCTCTGGCGGACGCCGCCCTACCTCCACGACGGCCGCGCGGCGACGGTCCGTGAGGTGCTGACCGATCACAATCTGGACGACCTCCACGGCACGACCTCGGCACTCACCGAGCGGGAAATCGACGATCTCGTCGCCTACCTCCTGTCCATCTGAGCCCCGCGATCCATCCACCATGAAATACCTGCCACTTGGAAACTCCGACCTGCGTGCGTCGGTCATCGGATTCGGAGCCTGGTCGATCGGTGGCGGCGCGGTCTGGGGCGACCGGGCCGACGATGCCGAGTCGATCCGCACCATCCAGACTGCCCTTGATGAGGGAATCAATCTCCTGGATACCGCTCCGGCCTACGGCTGGGGTCACAGCGAAAGGCTGATCGCCAAGGCCGTCGGCGACCGCCGCGACGAGGTGCTGCTCGCCACCAAGTGCGGACTGTGGTGGGACGATGACCGCGGTTCCTACTTCACCGAATTCAATGGCAAGCCGATCTATCGGTCGCTGCGTCCGGACACGATTGCGATCGAGGTCGAGCGCTCCCTGAAGGATCTCGCGACCGACCGCATCGATCTCTATCAGATCCACTGGCCGGCGGTGGAGCCGGACAAGACCCCGATCGAGGACACCATGGCCGCACTGCTCAAGCTGCGCGATGCGGGGAAGATCCGCCACATCGGCGTGTGCAACCTTTCGCCTGAGGAAGTGGAGGCATACCTCGCCTGCGGGCCGGTGGTCAGCCACCAGTTCCGCTACTCGGCGCTCCACCGCGATGCGGAGGCCGAAATCCTGCCGCTGTGCCGGGAACGGGGCCTTTCGACGCTCACCTACATGTCGCTCGAGCAGGGCCTGCTCACCGGCAAGATCGGCATGGGCCATGTCTTCGGCGACGACGAGTTCCGCAGCAATGCCGACTGGCTGCCATGGCTCCAACCGGCCAACCGCGGCAAGGTCCTCGACTTGCTCGCGGGCTGGCGTCCGCTCTGCGAAACGCACGGCTGCACGCTGGCGCAGCTGGTGCTCGCCTGGACCCTCGCGCAGGACGGCGTGACCCACGTGTTGGCCGGGGCGCGCAAGCTCCACCACATCCGCGAGACCGCGGCGGCGGCGGACTTGGTGATTCCATTCCCGGATCTCGAACGGATGACGAGTGATCTCGAAGCCCTCGGCGAACCGAAACCTGTCCCGGCATGAAACTCCTGCTCGGGGTCGCGGCGGCAGTGATCGTGGGCGGCACTGGCGTTTTCGCCTCGGAGGGATTCGGGACGTCCGGGACGCTGCGTGCGGCGATCGACGACCTCATCGCCACCCACGGCGACCGCTACCCGGGGGGGGCCTCGTTCCTTCAGCGGCTCGATGCGCTCGGACCGGAACCCTCGGAAAATGATCTGGCCGCGCTTCGCCGCGAGGCCCTGCTGGCGCATCCGGGACTGGCTGGAAACCGCCTGCTCGTGCTCGAGCGTGACGCCCGCGCCCGCGTGCTGCCGCAGAACTGGCAGGGCAACGAAGCGCTACCGCGCGGCCCGGTGGCCAACCGCCTCGCCATTCTCCACGACCTCCGGGGGCAACCGAGGCTGGAGACGCTGCTCGAGCCGGAGGATCAGAAGCTGATTGCCGACGTCGATCTTCACCCGGACGCCGACCGGCTGATGTTCTCGATGATCGGCGAGCACAATCGCTGGCAAATCCACGAGATGCGCCTCGACGGCTCCGCACCGCGGACGCTGCCCCTGATCATCGAGCCCGATGTCGACAACTACGACTCGGTCTATCTGCCGAACGGTGACATCCTTTTCAGCTCGACCGCCACCTACACGGGCGTTCCCTGCGTCAACGGCAGCTCCCAAGTCGCGAACCTGCACCGCTTCGAGCCGGGATCGGGCGCGATCCAGCGCCTGACCTTCGACCAGGAGCACAACTGGAACCCGACGGTGCTCCCCGACGGCCGGGTGATGTACCTGCGCTGGGAATACAGCGACCTTCCCCACTCCAACTCGCGCATCCTGTTCCAGATGAATCCGGACGGGACCAACCAGGCCGAGCTCTACGGCAGCAACTCCTACTTCCCGAACTCCTTCTTCTATGCCCGCCCGATCCCGGGCCATCCGTCGCAGGTCATCGGGGTCGTCGGCGGTCACCACGGCGTGGCCCGCGCCGGGCGCCTGATGATCGTCGATCCCGACGTCGACCGCCGCGAGGCGGAGGGCGTGATCCACGAATTTCCCCATCGCGGGCGGGAGGTCGAAGCGATCGTCAAGGACCAGCTGGTCAAGGACGTCTGGCCGCAGTTCCTGATGCCCTGGCCGCTCGACGGGAAATACGTGCTGGTCTCCTGCAAGCCGGGACCGAAGTCCGCGTGGGGCATCTATCTGGTCGATGCCTTCGACAACCTGACGCTCATCCACGAGGTGCCCGGGAAGTCCCTGATGGAGCCGGTGCTGCTGGCGAAGCAGCCGCAGGCGCCGCTCATCCCGGATCGAACCGACCCGGGCGAGACCCAGGCCTCGGTGCTGCTCACCGACATCTACCGCGGCCCCGGTCTCGAGGGCGTGCCGCGGGGCGCGGTGAAAAGCCTGCGGATCGTCGAGTATTACTTCAGCATGCGGGGCATGGGCGGCATGCTCGGCGGCATCGGCATGGATGGTCCGTGGGACATCCGGCGCGTGCTCGGCACAGTGCCGGTCGAGGAGGATGGCTCGGCGCACTTCACCATCCCCGCCCAGCGGCCGGTGTTCGTGCAGCCGCTCGATGAGAAGGGTCAGGCGATGCAGACGATGCGCAGCTGGTTCACCGGCATGCCCGGGGAGCGGATCTCATGCATCGGCTGCCACGAGGGCATGAACCAGGCGCCGCCCTCCGCCCCGGCGATGGCCGCCACGCGATCGCCGAGCGCCATCAAGGCTTCGTGGCAGGCCCCGCTGCGCGGCTTCAGCTTCGACCGCGAGGTCCAGCCGGTGCTCGATCGCCACTGCGCCGGCTGCCACGCCGGGGAAGAGGGCCACGCCGAACCCTATCTCAAGGGCGATCGGAAGATCAGCGACTGGAGTTCCCAGATCGCCGGCAACGCAGGGGGGCGTGGGGGACGCTTCACCGCTTCCTACGCCGAACTCCACCGCTACATCCGCCGTCCGGGAATCGAGAGCGACATGCGCATCCTGAGTCCGATGGACTACCACTTCAGCACCACCGAACTCGGGCGCATGCTGGAGCAGGGGCATCACGGGGTGGATCTCGACGCCGAGTCCTTCGATCGCATCGTCACCTGGGCGGACATCAACGCCCCTTTCCATGGCACCTGGGGTGAGATCGTCGGCGAAAACAACGTCCGGCCGAAACTGGACCGCGCCAACGAACTGCGCCGCGGCCGTGCGGCTCCGGTGCCCGATTACGAGGCCATTCCGGAGCTTCCTCCCTACGACACCACGTCGGTCGTCAACGAGGCACCCCCGGTCGAACCCCGCGGGGTGACGCTTGAAGTGGGTGCACCGGGTGGCGGCGAGCGTCGTCTGGATCTCGGCGGTGGTGTCGGGCTCGATCTGGTCAAGGTCCCCGGCGGCCGCTTCAACGGCGAGCCGGTCGCTCCCTTCTGGATCGGCACCACCGAGGTCACCAACGAGCAGTTCCGCCGGTTCCGGAGCGGTCACGACAGCCGGGATGAGTCGCGGCACGGCTACCAGTTCGGCCGGCGTGGCTACGACATGAACCAGCCCGGCCAACCGGTGGTTCGCGTGGCCTGGAACGACGCCGAAGCCTTCGCCCGGTGGATCGCCGGGCAGCACGGGCTTGCCGCCGGGCTGCCGACCGGGCTTCAGTGGGAATGGGCTTGCCGCGCGGGCGCGACCACCGACTTTCCTTTCGGCGGAATCGATGCCGACTACTCGGCGCACGCGAACCTCGGGGATCGGAAACTCAAGGAGTTCGCCGCCTGCACCGCCAAGGCGGCCTACCATCGCGCCGAGCCGATCCTGAACCCGAACCATTACGATGATTGGATCCCGCGCGACGATCGCTTCGACGACGGGCACCTCGTCGCCGCGAAGGTCGCCAGCTACCAGCCGAATGCCTGGGGTTTGCATGATATGATCGGCAACGCCTGGGAGTGGACCGCCGAGGTGACCGGGGACGGCCGCCGGGTCGCCCGTGGCGGCTCGTGGTATGACCGCCCGCAGCGGGCCACGGTCCGCGACCGGGTGATCTACCAACCCTATCAGCGGGTCTTCAACGTCGGCTTCCGGATTGTGGTCAGTGAACTCCCGCCTACCGCGAAGCGGTAGTTCATGAACGAGTTTGGAATCCTTCCGCGAGGATGTCAGGCTCTCGGCAGTGAAGCCGTATGAGGACGTCAGTCCGTTCTTACGGCGTGTTTTTCTGCCGGGCCGACGCCGGCCTGCAGGCATCCCCCTCTAGTGTAGGCCGCCTTACAGACGAGTGATTATCTGCCAAGGCTGAATCGTGCCGAATACCGCGGATTTAGGGGATTGAACGGATTACGCAGATT
>NZ_JBISBU010000083.1:0-17318 GCF_044385805.1 Haloferula sp. A504 | reverse complement strand
AACGGGCGTGCTGAAATTCATTCCTCCGTCCGTTGAATAGGAGATGTCGAAGGTTTTGAGGTTCCGGTCTCCGTCTCGGGTGTAGAGCCAGTAATACACCCTGTCGACATCATAGGCGCCCCCCAGTTCGAAGGTCAGTTCCTCGGCGCCGCCCGAGGGCGCACCGGATCCACTCAACCAGTAAGCGTCTGACTGGTAGGGATGGTAGTCGTCCAATTCGCTCAAGGGGTCCGAGACATCAGTCAGGCCGGAGCCGTCGATGACCTTGTCGATGGTGCGCGGGCTGCCGATGGTGGTGGTCGAGGTGGCGGCTATCGGAGTGATCACGGTGGATCCTCCCGCCGCGTTCACCGTGATGTTCAGGGTGGCCTCGACCGGGGTCGCGATGATGCCGTCGGTCACGCTGACGGTGAAGGCATCCGCTCCCACATCGGCATTGGTCGGGGTTCCACTGAGTGTGCCGTCCGTCGCCACGCTCAGCCAGGCCGGCCCGCTGACCTTGGCGTAGGTCAGGGTGTCGCCGTCGTCATCGGCGGCCATGCCAGCGATGGTGCCAGTGTAGGCGGCATCCTCGGTGGCGCCGGCACCCGCGATGGGATCGGCGGTGAACACCGGTGCGTCATTGGTATTGATCACCGTGATGTTCAGGATGGCTTCGACCGGGGTGGCAATGATGCCGTCGGTCACGCTGACGGTGAAGGCATTGGCGCCCACGTCGTCGTTGGCCGGCGTGCCCGAGAGCGTGCCATCACTGGCCACGGCCAGCCAGGCCGGGCCGCTCACCTTTGCATAGGTCAGCGAGTCACCGGCGTCCTCATCGGTAGCGCTGCCGGCGATGGTGCCGGCATAGACCGCATCCTCGGTGGCATCGCTGCCGCTGATCGGATCAACCGTGAACACCGGCGCATCATTGGTGTTGATGACAGTAATGTTCAAGGTTGCGTTGACCGCCGGATTGTTGCCGTCATCGACGCTCACCGTGAAGGAATTCGCACCCACGTCGCCGTTGCTCGGCGTGCCCGAGAGGTCGCCGTTGGAGGCCACGCTGAGCCAGGCCGGGCCGCTCACCTTTGCAAAGGTTAGCGTGTCACCGGTATCGACATCGCTGGCATCGTTGACAAGGGTCGAGGCGTAGGCAGCATCCTCGGTCGCATCGACCTCGTTGACAGGGTCGGTCGCCCATGTGGGTGCGCTGTTGCCCGGACCGCCGCCACCGCCAAGCGGACCACCAAAACGGATCTCGGCGATACCGATATAGCTGGTCGAACCGAAGGTCGTCAGGTTGGTCAACCGGATATGCGTCACCCCGGTCTGCTCGGCGAAGTTTCTGGTTTGGACACCGTCACTTCCACCCGTCGGTCCGATCAGGAAATCGCCCAGGGTCACCGCATCAATGGTCACCGGATAGGTTGATCCCCCGTCGAAGGAGAACGAGAGGTCAAAGGTCCTCAGGCCACGCTCGTTCTGTGAACGGATGTAAGGCCAGAGGTGAATCGAGTCGACCGATGACGCCTCAGCGAGGGTGTAAGTGAGCACTTCAGTGGTGCTGCGGAAATTGGCGGCATCATCAATGGCATTCGATGCACTCAACCAGTGGTCGTCGGCGCCGACATAGCCGACGGTCTCGCTGAGGATATCCCCACTCACACCACCCCCACTGAGCCCCGAGCCGTCAATGGTTGCAGTAAGCGTTCGCGGCGCACCGATGGTGGTGGTCGACGTCGCCGCAACCGGGGTGATGATCGCGATCGGCTCGCTGGTGGTCGCCGAGAACACACCCGAAGCCAGTGTCTGGTTACGGTTCACACTCTTGTCGCGTGCCAGTACCGAATAACTGTATTCGGTGGCCGCTTCGAGGCCGCTTGCCGTGTAGACTGGGCTGTCCTGCCAGCCACTGTCACTGCCGTTGCCGGAGGTGCAAATGAAGTAGTATTCGACACCGTTGACGTCCGTCGCGGTGGTCGCCGTCATGGTGATCGAGGAGGTGTCAACCGCTGTCGGAACACTGGCAAAGGTCATCGGATCCGGTGCCGGTGGCGTGGTGTCCTCCAGCGACTCCTTGACCCCGGCGACTGCCGCAAAACTGTCACCAATACGGATTTCATCGACGGCATTCGGGCCGCGGTTCTGGCTGAATGCCAGATAGTTGAGGGTCGTTTCGTCAATTGCATGCGAAACTGAAGATGCATACTGCTCGAAAACCCATTCATCAATCGGTGTGCCTTCCACGAAGGCATGGGCACTGACCGTATCGGTCGCGCCGAACTCAAACTTCAGGACCACCAGATAGTCCTTCGACTGTGTCGACTGCGTCGCGAAACTGCGGCCGTCCGTCTGCGCGACAATTGCGCCATTGTCAAAAACGGTAGGATATAGCGCAGTGGCTCCATTGGTGCCACGCGCGACTCCGATCCCGTCACCGAGACCGCTACCATGGGAACCGGAGGTATCGAGTTGCAGGCCGCGATCCTTGAAGCTGTCGGTGGTCAATGCCAAGCCGGCGTGAGCACCATAATGCGAGTAGGGGAAATGGAAGACCGCACTCATCCAAAGCACGCCATCAGGCCCCGCCATGTCGGCCGCCGACTGCGCCAGTGGACGGTAGGATTCAATCTCACCGTCATTGCCGTCCACACCGATATAGCGGCTGCCGCTGACCGGCCGGGTGGGAAGGCCTTCGAAAACGCCGTCCCAGTCGGGTTCGGCACCGGCATTGCCGGTCTCGTCATAGACCCAGGCCAGGCCCGAGATCTCGGGACCATCCGACCAGGCACCGGTCATTCCGGTGCCGCCGGCCGCTCCGGCCAGCGCGGCACCCGCAGGGTAGTCGAAGGGTTCATACACATGTTGCACCACCAGGGATTCGTCGAGTGTCAGGGAAATCGTCGCCGAATCGGTCTGCCCGAAACTGTCCGTGACCTGGAAAGTGAAGCTGTCTGAGCCGGAAGTGTAGGTCAGTTCGGAGGTATAGAACAGGTTGGGTGCCGTGCCCGAGAGCGTGCCATGGACCGGCACACTGGTCACGGTGTAGATCAATGGCGCGGATTCCGGATCCGCTCCCGTTAAGGTGATCGCGGTGGATACGCCGGGTGCCACCGGAATCGTCTGCGGGTCTGCAGTCGGCGGCAGATTCGACGGCAGTGTGCCGCCGGTGTCATAAAGTGTGACAGCCACGGTTTCCGTGACCTCCGAGAGCCCGCGCGCGTCGATCACCGCCACCTCGAAGAGATAATGCCCGGGGGTGTTGTCGAAAGTGATGGTGGTGTCCTTCGCGGTGTCCGTTCCGTTGTCGGAGAAAGTCACGTTGCCGGACCCGTAAACCTTGCGCCAAGTGTAGGTGAGTGCGCCCTTGGCGTGGTCGGTGACACTGGCGTGGAGTTGTGTCTGGTTCGCGGGGAGCGTCAGCTCGGTCGCATCCGCAGACACGAAGTCGAAGCTCTTGAGGTAATTCGGCGCGGCGGGATAGTAATCGGTATCGATCGCATCAAGCACCGACTGGGCCTCAGCCAGGTTGGCATCGAAACCGAACGAACCGTAGAATTCAGCAATGTAATCGAGACAAAGCTCGTCGATTGCGGGATCCGGCTCGACCAGCAGGGAGGTCGCTCCGAATTGCTGCAGGTCCTTGAAGAACTCGCCATAGAGGGCGCGGTTCCCATAGCCGTTGAAAGCCTCGCGGATCGAGCGTTCGGCCACGGGGATGGCCTCGGCGAAAGCGTGGCGCCCCAAGGCATCCATGGACGAATCACGCGCACCATCGGCGAACATGGCATCGCCGGGGGCACGGTAGAGCGCGGTGTCGACCAGGACATCCCCGAGTGCCTCGACATCGCTCTGGTTCAGCACATCAAAGGTCCCTTTCAAGCTGCTGCGGCCCTGGCCGGCGGCACAGTTGGCGATCGCGCGCAGCGCCGGATAAAGCAACTGCCGATCCACCCCGTCCAGGTTGACCGCGGTTCCGTTGTGGAGAATGCCGCCCGATGAGCCGAAGAGCACGCGGGACATTTCGTAAAGATCATGGTGCAGGGGATCCCGCGGATCCATCGGCAGTGCGTCCCGCTGCGCGGCGGCAGCGGCCGCAAGAATTGCATTCAGCTCGGTGCTTTTCGCCGGGTTGGGACGCAGCGCCCTCGCGGCAAGACGACGCACATGCGGATCGGAGTCACTGAGCAGGGCGACCAGGACCGGGACCGAACCGGGATCGGTCTTGCCGTAGTTGGCCAGTTCCTCGAGCGCGTAGAGGGCACCCATTTGCTCGTTCTCGACCGTGCTGCCGGCCATGGTGTTGAGGGTGGTGAAGTCCTCTGCCAGCAGGGTCATCTGCGCCAGCGCCCTACCCGCCTTCACCGGGACGACCGGCGACCAGTCCGCGACATCGGCGAGCAGCTCCGACTTGCTGCGGCTGGTGCTGTCGTAGGAACCGGATGCCATCGCTTCGGCAACCTCCGTGGCATCCAGCACGCCCGCAGCCGGACGACCGCGGCCGGTCATGTGCAGGCGCTTGAGCGGCAGCGCGTAGGTCAGGATATAGGGCGTGGTGCTGTTGAAGCCCGTGTAGTTGCTGTGGGTGGCAATGTGGTTGTAGTCGAAGCTGCCATCCCATTTACGCGCCAGGTCATAGAGCCAGCTGATCTCCGCAAAGTAGGACTTGATCGCGTCGTCCCCGCCGAGCGCCGCTCCCAGCGGCGACCACAGGTTCTGAAAATAGGGTCCGGTGTGCCCGGTCTCGTATTCCCCGTAAGCCGCCGTGGACATCTTGGCGAAATACTTGGCCTCCGCCTCCTTGCCGGTGGCCAAGTCCAGGGCCAGTGCCGCCGCTCCGCTCTTGCCGTTGGAACTGAACTCGTTGGACACGGTTGAGTGCTCACCGTAAGGAATCACCCCACGGCCCGCATAGGACCCATAGAATGCGGTGGCCCTGTCGATCCCCTCATCCAGCGCCGGGTTGACCACCCCACACTGCTTGGCCAGCAGTAGACCGTACCAGCCCGGGACAGCCGCCGAATTGATGGCCCCATAGCCGTCCATCATCGGAGTGGTGTCTCCGTCCGGCCAGCGGAACGTGGCGAACTGGTGGCCGAAGGTCCCGAAGATGCTCTGGCCGGTGGTGATGCTGTTGACGTGGGCCTCGATCGCCTCGAACACGCCGCCATTCGGATGCTCGCCGTAATTGAGGTAATACTCGCACAGTGTAATCAGTGTATGGCCACGGTTCCACCCAATCTTGCCCTGCGTTTCCGGCAGCCCGGAGTTCATCGAGGCAAGGTTTGCGGCATCGGGCAGGATCGAGGCGATCTCGGCATCGATCTGGGCCTTCATCGCGGCATGATCCGGATGGACGGGATCGTCCAGCGCCATCAGCGCCAGCGTGCCAAAGCCGAAAGTTCCCGGATTGTCCAGCGCCAGCAACGCCTGCCGCGCATTCTCGACAATCAGGTCGCATTTGGCATCCGCGACCGGGGCATCCGCGCCGTAGGCTCCCAGGGTCTGAAGCGTGAGGGTATGGGTCGAGGTCGCGCCCGCGCGCCAGACCTTCAGTTTCAACTCCGGTGTGGCACGGGCCTCCGCGTCTGCAATCGCCAATGCCAGCGATTTGCGCGCGTCGGAGGTGAAGTCGACCGGATCCGATCCGTCGCCGCTTGCCCCAAGGATCACATCGTCCACCAGAATGCCCCCGCTGTCGCCCGGCGATCCGGCGTCAACTCCGGACACAAGAATCTGGCGGCTTTGGCCGGTGTAGTTGAAGTCGCCCAGCAAGGCCTTCGGGTCCTTTTCACGATAGACCCAGCCTGTCAGTCCGGATGGACCGAGGTTGATGCTGGTCTTGGTGATCGTATCGGCGCTGGGGAAATCCGGATCGCCCGGATTGGTCAGATCCGGCGGAGCCGCCAAGGCCGAGATGAGGAGGCCCGGCACCACCAGGAAAACCGTCAACGGCCTCCGGAAGATGCTTGCTGGGAATGATCGGCCAAGGGCAGGTGACGCGGGAGCAGGGGTGTGTTTTTTCATCCGGTTGGACTTGGAGTTTTCTGGCTTTGTTGAGATCCGCCGCCGGTTTCGATGATGGCCATCATCAACGGAAACTGATGGTTTTCTCAGAATAACAGATCGTGTGAAAGCCAGTCCGCCACGATGTTTTCAAGCACCAATGCTCGAACCATCCTGACTGTTATCCGAACAGCTTTCGTGTTTTTCGCCCGGGCCCTTCCTTCTCCGTCAGCGGACGGCTTTCCCGGTGGCCTTGTGGCGATGATGGAAGTTCTCACCGCCCCGGGAAACCCGCGATGCCCGCGGTGTTGGGACGCCATGGAAACCGCGAGGTCAGTGAAACCAAACACCGACGGTGTCAGGCGCTTGATGCGGAACAAGTTGGTCGCGTCGATATCGACGTCCGCCGGGTCGGTGTCCTCGACCAGCGGGCCGACGTTGCCCTCGGTGGGCAGACCGGATCACGTGGATCGTGCCGCCGGGCCCGGGGTGCCGGTCCGGGGCGCGAGGAGCGGGAAGCCGTCGATGGCGCCATCGGGTCTCGAATCAAGGCGGAGTCCGGAATCACCCGAAACCGCACTCCGTTCCGTCTTCGCTATGGAGTGGAAAGCAGGGTCACCATGTTGTTCCCGAGGCCAAGGCCGATACGGAAGTAGCTCCGTGCGTTCTGGTTCCAGTGGAAGGACTGGTTGGCCGGAGAGTTCTCCACGCTCTCCTGGTAGGGTCGGGTGTCTTCGGACAGCACGTAGTCCGGTTGGGGAACCTCGGGAAAGGCCCAGAGCTGCGCTCGCTCGACGGCATTGTAACCGGTGTAGGGGTAGGATTCCACCACCCCGTCGTTCTGCATCCCCGCGCTGGCAATGACAAATGGCAGGTCGGGATTGGCAAACTCCGTCCGCACGTCGGCAATGAGGTCCGGGAGGTTGAACTTGTATTCCTCGGCAACCTCCACCGGTGCTTTGTCACTGGTGCCCTGGTGCCAGGCGAAGCCGACGATCTGGTAACCCCTGCCGGACCACTCCGGGAATTCGGTGTCGAGGTTCAGAAGCACTTCACGCGCATTGTTGAACATCTCCTCATACGATGAGCCGACCACGCCGCCACGGGCCGCCACCGCGCTCGGCGGACGGAAGTTGCCGACGAGCGTGTGTCCACCCCAGGCGGTCTTGATGATCAGCACGTCGTCCGAGGGGTAGTAGTCGCCCAGCACCTGTCCAAAGGCGTATTCCGGACCGAACCAGTTGATGTTGGCACCACGGAAAGGAGGACCGAGGTCGCCCTTGCCGGGAGAGTCGGCGGGGGTCGGGAGATTGCCGGACGCGCCGTTGTAACCCCAATACTTCACATCGCTGCGGGTTTTCCAGGCACTGGTGGCCGGCTGGCCGGGATCGACCAACAGCGAGGTGTAGTCGTATTCCGTGTAAGTGCCGTTGTTGACGGCCAGGTAGCGCAGACTACCGATGGCACCCGCGACGCCGCCGTTTCCGATTTCACTGTGCCCGTAGCCGACCATGTTCGACTGGCCGGCGAGGATGAAGACCTTGATGCCGGTCGGATCGTTGTCCCATGTCCGGAACTGACCCGTCGTGCCGTTGCCAAGCGGCTGGCCCGCGCCGTTGGCGATGCGGTCCATCGTCACCGTGAAGGCGCTATCGATCGCAAGTGCCGAGCCAAGCGCGAGGGTGACGGTTCTGCCGTCCCCGCTGAGCGAGGCACCGGTGATCGCGACGGAGCCGCCACCGTCCTGATTCACGGCGTAGTTGAGCGGATCGGTTGCGGAGACGGAATCCATCTCTTCGCTGAAGTTCAGCGTGATCGTGGTGTTGCTGCCCCACAGGCTGCTGAGGACCACCGGTGGGCCGAGGTCTTCGGCGCCCACTTGAAGAAACAGCCTGGGTTCGGTGAGGAGATCAGGATCAATGGTGACGTCCACGATCTCGACCGCACCGACAGGGCTTCGGGGCGTTTGAGTCGCGCCGGATTCCCAGAACCATTCTTCGAGATTGGTCGAGTACCAGATCTTGTAGGTCAGCCCGGTGAGCGACTGGGTGCGCCGGGTGTAGCTGAAGGTTCCAGCCGCGGCATCGAAGGGTACCGCATACGGGTTCGAAGAGCCGCCGTTCTGCGGGTTGAGTCCGAAGATCCGCTCCTCATCGTTGGTGAGGCCGTCGCCGTCATCGTCGCCGCCCGCCGGACCGAGGCCGGGATAATCGAAGGCCCAGTTGTCATAGTCGCCCACGGCCCCGGTTCTTCCGAGTTGCAGCGTGTAGCCGCCGGGGTTTCCACCCGCCGAATGCAGGCGCATGACCACCCATCGTCCCGTGAGTGTGCCGCCGGGCAGCAGATACTCGTTCAGGACGCCGCTGCTCCGGGCCAGGTTGACCGAATCGTCAGGCGTGGGTTGTGACGTGAAGATCGGCAGGGGAATCGTGGTGGCGGCGTCGCCGGGATCGGAGTCGGTAACCCAGAAATCGATCGAGGTGATATCGTCAACACCATCGGCTTTCCGCTGGGCATGCACAAAGCCGTCGAACGAGACGATCGTGCCCATGTCGTAAACGACCGTGTGCGCGTTCGTTCCGCTCACGCCGTCCGAATCCACGCCGCTGGCGATGAACCAGCTGCCCCTGTTGTTGGTGGTTCCCACGTCGGCGACGGTCTCACTGCCATCGTAGAAATTCGTGATCGGGGCGGTCTGGGTGGCGCTGGTGCTTGCGGCGACCGGATCATTGAGCAGGCTGACCAGAAAAGCGGCTCCCACCTGGGTGAAGGTCACGCTGGCGGTCTGGGTGATCACCACACTGTCGGTCACGGAAGTGGCAGTGAAAACCATCGTGCCTGCGGTGCCGGAACTGACCGTGAAGGTCGCCACTCCGCTTGCATTGGTTGTCTGGGCACCGGCCGGGGTGATGACCGGCGAGCCCGGACCCGAGGTCTTTGCCAAGGTCACACCTTCACCAGCAACCACCAGACCGGAGGCGTCCTTCAGCGTGACGGTGATCGTCGAGGTTGTCGTGCCATCCCCGGCCACGGTAGTCGGTGAGGCGACCACCGTGGATGTGCCTCCGTTCACGGGGCCTGCCACCGGCACGGTTTGGAAATCCACGCCGGCGCTACCGATGGTCACCGACTCGCTCGTGGCGGCAAATGTCTCGAGGCCGACGGTGCCGGACTTGACCGTGAAGGTCGCCACGCCGCTGGCGTCGGTCGTGTCGGTGGCGGGGTCGATGCTGGCGCTGGCATCGCCTGTGAGCGATACCACTTTGCCCGGAAGCGGCAGGCCGCCGGAATTCCTCAGCGTGACGGTGATGGTCGAGGTCTCCGTATTATCCGCCAGAATGGCGGTCGGCGAGGCCGATACCGTCGAACTGCCGGCATCCACGACCAGGTCTTGGAAATCCACGCTGGCGTTCTGCGTGACCACCACGCTGTCGGTGACCGAAGTGGCGGTGAAAACATTTGTGCCGACCGTACTGGAACTGACCGTAAAGGTCGCCACTCCGACTCCATTGGTGGTCAGCGTGCTGGACGGGCTGATCGTCGGCGTGCCCGGTCCCGAGGTTTTCGCCAGGGTCACGCCTTCGCCTGCGACCGGAGCGTCGGAAGCATCCTTCAAGGTCACCGTGATGGTGGACGTCGAAGTCCCATCGGCGAGCACTGCCGGCGGCGAGGCAGCCACCGTCGACTTGGCGGCGTCCACCGGGTTGGCCGGACCGGAAACGACGCTGCCGGAGATGGCAATGTTGTCCATATAATTATCACCAGTCCAGTTGCCGGTCGCTATTCTGTAAGTAGCAGTCTGACCAGCTGCAAGAGTCGTGCTGGATACCAATGAGAGGTCGACTTCAAACCCGACCCAAGCGGTGCTTCCAGACACAGGGACAGTGACCGGGCCCACTGAAGTCAGGGGGCTGGCAGATAGCACGGGTGGATTGGCAAATGTTCCATTCTGCACCAAGGATACCGTAACGCCCCCCTCGTCGGTAGCGGTCCCGCGAAGAAGATTAAAGTGAATCTTGCTGAGAGTCACATCCTCTGCTCCCGTATTGGTAATCTCGTAGTTGATATGACTTGTTGAGCCTCCAATCCGAAAAGTCGCCACGTAGGGGTTGGGAGTGCCCGATGCCGGAGCAGTAGCAAATGTCGAAAGACCCCAAAGAGTGTTGGTGCTGTTCGTCCTGGCTCCCCACTGGAGTTCCTTGCCGGTCGTCTGGTCCGTCCAGATTCTGGCCGCAACCGCGCCAACGGCGCCGGCGTCCTGCTTGAAGCCCTCCTTGAGTTCCCTGACCCCTGAATTGGAAAATATCGTGGCCGGAGCAATCGTGTTCTGGGTCTGAGTGCCGTCAAATCCACCGAGGAGAATCGATTGGCCGTGGCTGGTCGTCAGGCAGGCGAAGGCTGCCCCCAGAAGTGCGGGTAGGGTTTTGTTCATGGTGATGTGGTAGGGGAACGTGATCTGTCCGTTTCCTTTCGCCTCTCAAGGGATTGGCACACCCGGATGGCGGCAGAGATCGAAATGCAGGGTCTGCGGTTTGTTTTGTCCTGTCGTGCGATCGTATGATCTCCGGGTGGCTTATTCGTTCATTCCCGTTTCGCCCGATCTTAATCCGAACCGGGCCACCGCGACATCGCGGAGCCCGGTTCCCAAGACCTTGGGATAAAACCTCAGGGTGTCACGGTCACCTTGAGGCGGGCGAACAGTTTGCCGCCCACGGCAAGGCTGGCGGGAATCTTGACCTGCACGTTCGTCGGATCGCTGCCCGTCTCGGTGATGACCACGCCGTCAACTGAGTCGACTGCCGTCGTCCAGCCGGCAAGGTCACTTCCGTATTCCACGGAGATTTCGGTCGTGCTGTCCGCCTCGGCAGCGTCGTCGCGGTTGAAGGTGAAGACCAGATAGATCGGCGAGCCGCTGTTGTCGTATGCGAAGGTCGGCAGCAGGCTGATTGCGTTCTCATTGACGTCCGCCGCGCCCAGCGCGTAGGCCACGGCATTCGCCACGCCGTCACCATTGGCGTCGCCGTTGGCCGGCGCGCCGCCGGACCAGGTGGCGTAGCTGGTGCCACCTCCGCCGCCGGAGCCGACGGTGCCCGAGATGGCGATGTCATCGATCCGCATGCGACCCGTACCGGCACCCGAAACCAGGGTGAAAACGGCGGATTCACCGGCACCCAGGACGTTGTCCGACAGGATGGAAGTCAGGTCGACATCGTAGCCGGTGTTCGCATTAGCCGTGTAAGTCACGACCGTGCTGCCGCCGCCTGCGGCCGTCAGATCGCCGCTCGCGTAGGCGACCGTCATGTCAACACCGGCACCGCTATCAAGCTGCACCGAGAAGTGGATTTTTTCCAGGGTGATGTCGCCGCTGCCGGTATTTTGAACACGGAATTCCGTCGTTGTGGTGTCCGCCACGGTGAAGACGTTACGCCCGTCATCAGTGTTGGGAAGGGTAGCCAATACCGTGCTACCCGTGCCCCAGTAGCCCAGCGAGAACTGGCCGGCCCCGCCCCACTGCGGTTCCTTCGCCACGTTGCTGAACATGTACAATTCGGCCGTGAAGCCCGCCGTCGCCGCCGCAGTGCGTTGGTGGGGATCACGGATGTATTTGTCACCTTCAGACTGGAAGGTGCCTCCGGAGGTGAAGCCTCCGCTTCCATCCGGGATCTCATAGGTATTGTGGCCGTCGAATCCGGCGAGGAGGATACTCGTGGTGGCCACGTCCTGGAACGCCACGTCGGCCGTCTGGGTCACGCTCACCGACTCACTGGTGGCGGTGAAGTTTTCGGTGCCGACGGTACCGGACTTCACCGTGAAGGTCGCCAACCCGCTGGCATCGGTCGTGTCGGTGGCGGGGGCGATGCTGGCGCTGCCGTCGCCCGACAGGGAAACCAGCTTGCCGGGCAGCAGCTGGCCGCCGGCATTCCTCAGCGTGACGGTGATGGTGGAGGTCTCGGTGTCATCCGCAAGCACCGCGGACGGCGAGGCGGACACGGTCGAGTTGCCGGCATCCACGAGCGTCGATTGGAAATCGACGCTGGCCGTTTGGGTGACGACGATGCTGTCGGTCGAGGAGGTGGCGGTGAAGACTTCCGTCCCCACGGTGTTCGAACTGACCGTGAAGAGCGCGATGCCGCTGGCATTGGTGGTCAGCGTGGCGGACGGACTGATCGTCGGCGTGCCGGGTCCCGAACTGGACAAGGTGACATCCTCGCTGGGTACCGGAAGACCGCCGGAGTCCTTGAGGGTGACCGCGATGGTCGAGGTTGCCGAACCATCAGCGAGTACCGTCGTCGGCGAGGCTGACACCGTCGAGGTGTCGGCATCCACCGTGCCTCCGGTGATTGACCCGACGATTCCGGAGATGGCGATGTTGTCCATATAGTTATCACCACTCCAGTTGGGGACCGCTATTCTGTAAGTAGCAGTCTCACCACTGGCAAGAGTCGTACTGGAAACCAATGAGAGGTCGACTTCATACCCGACCCAATTGGTGGTTGCATCCAGGCTGACATTGACTGAGCCCACTGAAGTCAGGGGGCTGGCAGATAGTATGGGTGGATTGGCAAATGTTCCATTCTGCTCCAAGGATATCGTAATGGTGTCACCCCCGTCGTTAATGTCCGCTCGTTTATGATTAAAGTGAAGCGTGTCGAGAATCACATCCTGTGTTCCCGTATTGGTAATTTCGTAGTTGATGTGACTTGTGGCTGAAAGCCGGAAAGTCGCCACGTATGGGTTGGCAGTGCCCGATGCCGGAGCCGCATCAAACGTCGAAAGACCCCAAAGGGTGTTGCTACTGTTCGTTCTGGCTCCCCACTGGAGTTCCTTGCCGGTCGCTTGGTCCGTCCAGATTCGGGCCGCGACCGCGCCAACTGCTCCGATGTCCTGCACGAAGCCCTCCTTGAGTTCCCTGACTCCTGTGGAAGAGGTTACAGTTGCGGGAGCAATCGTGTTTTGGGTCTGAGTGCCGTCAAACCCACCGAGGAGAATGGATTGTCCATGGCCGCTTGTCATGCAGACCAAGGCTGTCGCCAGAAGTGTGAGTGGGTTTTTCATGGTCGTGGAGTGGCTTGGATTCGTTGTTCCTCGATAGTTGGAATCGGGAAGCGATCAATGGGGGAAACGTGCATGCTTAACCTAACTGCAGCCTCCTTGTTGGAGAGACTGCGGAAATTTGAGAAAGGGAGAAATTGCAGAGGAACCAGCGACTTGATTCCCTGATTCCCGCGCGCGGAAATCTCCTAGCTCCGGCGGCGGCGCAGCATGGCCAGCAAGCCGAGGCCGCCTAAAAGAGCTGCGGATGGCTCGGGAATCGGAACAATGGTGCCGGACATGCCTATGTCGTCGACCCGCATCCGACCCGTGCCTGATCCCGAAACGAGGGTGAAAACGGCGGACTCACCGGCACCCAGGGTGTTGTCGGAAAGGATGGAGGTCAGGTCCACATCATATCCGGTATTGGCGCTGGCGGTGTAGGTCACAACCGTACTGCCGCCGCCTGACGCCGTCAAATCGCCGCTAAAATAAGATACCGTCATGTTCGTGCCGGCACCTGCATCAAGTTTGACCGCAAAAAATATGCTCTCCAACGTGATCGTGCCCGAGCCGCCGTTGGTGACTCTGAATTCAAGCGTCGAGGTGTCGGTCACCGTGTAGACGTTGTTGCCGTTTGCGGTGCTCGGGGTGGGCGTCAATCCCATGTCGCTGGCCCCCCAGTAACCCAACGAGATTTGCCCAGCACCGCCCCACTGCATTTCCTTGGCGACATTGCTGAACATATACAATTCAGAGGTGAACCCTGCCGTCACGGCCGCCGCGCTTTGGTGTGGATCCCTGATGTATTTGTCACCAGCAGATTGGAAGACGCCACCGGCCACCAGGGGTGTAAGTGGGTTGCCGTCTGTATCAGCCAGGTAGG
Organism: Haloferula sp. A504; assembly: GCF_044385805.1. Classification (NCBI taxonomy): domain Bacteria; kingdom Pseudomonadati; phylum Verrucomicrobiota; class Verrucomicrobiia; order Verrucomicrobiales; family Verrucomicrobiaceae; genus Haloferula; species Haloferula sp. A504. The sequence goes on along the minus strand of NZ_JBISBU010000083.1, from coordinate 3,412 downwards.
TATTGTTGCCGTCGAAGCCTGCCAGAAGGACAGAAACCGCGTTGGCAGAGGAGACCATGCCGGTGGCTGCCAGGAGTGAGAGTAGCTTTTTCGCTTTCATGGTGTGTTTTTGGGGAGCGTGCTTGATCCGTTTTCTTCTCAAAGAGTGCCTAGGGATATGGATTACAGGGAAAAACCGTGGGATTTGCCTAGTCGTGCGATCGTATGATTTTAGAGCGGTGACTGGGGGAGAAAGCTTCGGTGCGTAATCAAAAAATCACCATCACCAGACTAGGCGGTCCATGATCAAGGGGAAGGATGGGCTTGTCGTATTATCGTACTACATGACCCAAATGACCGGGGGTTCCGGCCTGACAAGGACGGCGGGATCGGGCAGCTTGGCGGGGATGGTCCGGTTGCGCATCGTGCTTTTCCTTGGGTGGCTGGTTGCCTGGCTGCCGGGGCCGGTGTGCGCGCAGGGCGAGGGGGATGTCGCGGAGCGGTTGATCCGGCGCCTGAGCCCGGAGTTGAGGCGGATCGAGCAAAGACTTGGGGAGATCGGACGGGAAATGGAGTCGTTGCCGGAGGTGCGGGAGGAACCTTGGGGCTCGCGATTCGGGCACCGGAGCGGGGACTTGCCCAGTGGGACAAGTCCGGACTGGGTGCAGCTGGATCTGGGCGACCGGCGGAAGGTGGACATGGTGGCCCTGATGCCGGTGAACCTCGCTTACCTGGGGGAGGCGCGGGCGGGATACGGCTTCCCGAAGCGTTTCCGGGTGGAGATTTCGAACCATCCCGACATGCGCGACGCCGTGGTGGTGGTGGACCGGAGCGCATCGGATGTCCCGAATCCCGGCCAATATCCCCTGGTGTTCGAGTTCGGGCCGGTGGCCGGCAGGCACTTGAGGTTCACCTCCCTGAAGCACGACTCCAGCAAGGGGAAGTATTTCTGGGCCCTGGAGGAACTGATCGTGATGTCGGGCAATCTCATGGCGGGAGCGGGATCGAACGTCACCGAGTCGAGCCGCATGGTGCTCGTCCCCCAATGGGCGCCGGCAAGGATCGTCGATGCCCAGAGCACGCTGGGGATGCCGGTGGACGTGACGACCCCGAGCCCTACGATCGGCTATCTGAGCGCCAGCCTGAAGGACATGGCGTCGGGTGGACGTTTGTTGCCTCCGGGACTCTGGAAATGGTGTGCCGTTGATCTCCAGAAGCCGGAGGTCATCGAGCAGGTGAACTTGCTGCCCCTGGAATCGGATGCATACGAGGTGGTGGGGGGGCGGGGATTTCCCCGGATCGCGAGGGTGCAGTTGGCAGACGAGTCCGATTTCGGGGAGGTGGTCTGGGAGAACCGGATGAGTGAGTTCGTCTTGGGCTACCCGCCCGGGTGTCCGTTCAGTGTTGCGGTGCCGAAGGTGAAGGCGCGATACGTCAGGGTGTTGGTGGGGCGGATGTGGGGGCGCGATGATGCCGGTGTATTCGGGCTCGCCGAGCTGCAGGTCTGCGGCTCGAACCGAAATCTGGCGTTGAACAAGCCGGTATTCGTCAAGGACGAGACCGACAAGCCGCCGGAAGCCGGTTGGGCCCCTGCTGCGCTGGTGGATGGCTACAGCAGTCGCCATCGGCTGATCGAGTGGCCGGAGTATCTGCGGCTGATGGACCGGCGGGGTCGGCTGGAAAAGGAGAAGACCGCCCTCGAACATCGACGGGAGGCGAAGCTGAAGCTGGGAAAGGAAATCCTCGCCGGCATCGCGGTGTCGGCCGGGGTGCTGGTGGTGGCAGCCTGGATCTGGGGGATGGTGCGGCATCGGGTGCTGAGGCGGCGCGAGGTGGAACGGCTGCGCCAGCAGATCGCCCGCGACCTGCACGACGACATCGGCAGCAACCTCGGGGGGATTGTCCTGTTGAGCGAGATCGGCAGCGAGCACAGCCCGGACGAGGAATCGCGAAGCGACTTCCTGGCGATCCGAAAGGCGGCCGAGGACGCCTCGCTGTCGATGCGCGACATCGTGTGGCTGATCCAGCGCGAGCGCGTCGGACTGAAGGATTTCGTGACCCGCATGCGGCAGTCGGTGCGGGTGATCCTGAATCACCCGGAAGTGTCGCTGGAAGTCGAGCCCGCCGAATTCCGCGACCGGCCGTTGGGGCTGCTGTTCCGACGGCACGTCTTCCTCGCCTTCAAGGAGGCGCTCAACAACGTCCGCAAGCACGCGCAGACCCGCGAGGCCGCGGTGAAGCTCGAAATCCTGCCGGACCGCCTGCGGTTCACGGTTCGCGACCACGGGGTCGGGTTCGACCCCGGGAAAGTCGGCGGCTCGGGGCACGGCTTGAACAACCTGAAGCGCCGCGCCTCCCGGGTGGCGGGCGACCTCCGCATCGACAGCGCTCCCGGCAAGGGGACCGAAGTCGTCTTTGAAGCACCCTTTTCCAAGTAATCCGAACACGAACAGGCCGATGAAAACCGAAACGGAAGTATGGCTGGTGGAAGACAACGAGATCTTCGCCACCGGCGTGGAGCGCACCCTCAGCCGCATGGAGGGCATGAAGTGCGGCGGAAGATACCCGTCCGTCGAGCAGGCCTTCGCCGCGCTGGAGGCCGGCGGAAAGCCGGACGTGATCCTGCTCGACGTGCAGTTGCCCGGAATGGACGGCATCACGGCCTTGTCGCGTCTCAAAGCCCTGGCGCCCGGGGCGCAGGTGGTGATCCTCACGGTCTTCGACGATGCGGACAAGATCTTCCGGGCGGTCTGCGCCGGGGCCTCGGGCTACGTGCTGAAGTCGTCGACTCGCGCGGAGATCGGCGAGGCGATCCGGCAGGTGATCGACGGCGGGGCCTCGATGGCGCCCGAGGTGGCGCGCAAGGTGCTCGACACCCTGGCGAACCAGAATGGCGGCAGGGATCCGAAGGAAACCGACGACTACGGCGTGACCCCCCGCCAGCGCGACATCCTGCGGCTGATGGCCGAAGGCCTGGTGAAGAAGGAGATCGCGGATGCGTTGAACATCAGCCTGGCCACCGTCTCGACCCACATGCAGCGGGTCTACGAGAAGCTGCATGTGACCACCAACACCGGAGCCGTGGCCAAGGCCCTGCGGGAGAAGTTGATCTGAGGCGAAGAAGCCGCACGGAAGAGACGGTCCCGTGGCGAGCCGGGGCGCTTCACCTCGCGCAAGAAATCCGGCAGCGCTCCGCCCCCCTCCATATTCGCGAAGCGACTGCATTTCAGACGCTTCCGAAAATCTTATGCTACCGGGATATCCCGTGAGTTGATATCATTCCTGCGCCACTCCGGCCCGCAGGAAGAGCTTGTCCAGCACCTCGCTGGCGGTGGCGGTAACCCGGATTTCTCATACCGAGAATTGAGGGCGGTTGGAGTTTTGGTGTAAGTTGTTGGTGTTCAAATCAATGACTCACACACAAAACCCAACC
>NZ_JBISBU010000082.1:0-17936 GCF_044385805.1 Haloferula sp. A504 | reverse complement strand
TGCGCGAGTGGCCTCGCGCGGTCCTTGCTTCACTCGAAGAAGCCCCTCCGCTCCTCGATCTCCCGACGCTTCCGTTTCGTCGGCCGGCCCTGCTCGCCTTCCTTGCGGTGCGAGCGGCTCGACTGCCACTGGCGCCGCGTTTCGACCACGTCCGGCGGTGTCAGGTCCTCGCAGGCCAGCCGCGCCTGGGGCGCTCCGACCCGTTTCTCGATCAGTTCCACCACCCGCACCACCCGGGTCCCCGGTCCTTCGGGAAAGGGCAACTCGATCACCTCGTCACCCCGCAGGGAAGTCGAGGCCTTCAGAATCCGGCCGCCGGATTTCACCCGTCCGCTCTCGCAGGCCCGCGCCGCCACACCACGCGTCTTGAAAAGCCGCACCGCCCACATCCACTTGTCGACCCGTACGGTTTCCATCGTACTCAGACCAGCACCGGCACCGGATTCGTCAGCCCGGGAATGCCGAGCACATCGTCGGTGAACTGGTCCAGTCGCTCGCGGGTCGACTTCGAGAGCAGCCCGGCGATCTTCTCCATCTCCTCGCCCGAGATCGCGAAGCAGGGAAATTGCGGCACCATCCAGCGACCGACGAAGAGTCCGCAGATCAGGTGTTCCTCGCCCAGTTCCCGGCCGGAAAAGATGCAGCGCTCCAACGGGTCGTCGAAAAGCTCCGCCCGGCCGATTGCCTCGCGCAGATGCGACTCGATGCGCTGGCGGGATTCCTCGGAAAGCTCCTCGCGGATCCCGTCATGGCAGGGCTGGCAGATGGCATACTCGTAGACCGTCTCGCCCTTCTGGAAGGCCTTCTCGATCAGGTGGGGTTCATCCTCGTCAAAGGCACGCGAGCACACGGAGCAAATCTTGAACGGCCCTCCGGTTTCAAAGGAATGGAAACGCTCGGGGATCGGCTCGCGCTCGTCGGAGAAATCGGTGGGATCGTCGAAGGACATCACCGGAGCTAAGCGTCGATCGGCCGATTTCTCAACCCCTTGTGGAGTGGGAGTGGCGCTCTGCGAGCGCCATGACGGGGCCAGTCGGTGTCACCGGACCGACACAAGGTGGCTGGCCTGCTCGCGACCGGCAGCGATGCACACTCACGGCATTCTTGTGCGGCCGACTGCCAGGTTCCGCCTCCGACGGTCGTGACGAGACCACCCGAACCCCGCGACCTGGAGGTCGCCACGCCCCGCTATGGCGCTCAAAGAGCGCCACTCCGCGTTGCCAACTGCCCGCACCCAGCCCCGACGTCGATTCCCTTGCGCTGGCGGATGGTGGAGGGCAGCCCGGCATCCTGAAGCACCCGCTGAAAGGCGAGAACCTCCCCGGCGCCGGGTGCTTGCGGGGCGTAGCCGTCGGTCGGATTCAGCGGAATCAGGTTCACGTGCACATCCATGCCCTTCAGCAGTTCCGCAAGACGCCGTGCCTGGGCAACGTCGTCATTCACCCCGGCGATCAGCGTCCACGCGATAAAAACTCTTTGATTTCGAATCTCCGAAAACTCCCGGCACGCGTCCATCAGCTCGACCAAGGGCCAGCGGCGGTTGATCGGCACCAACGGCTCCCGCTCCTCGTCGGTGGCCCCGTGAAGGCTCACGGCGAGCGAATAGCGCTTCGGATGCCGCGCCAGCTTCCGGATGCCCGGCACATGGCCCACCGTGCTGATCGTGACCCGCGGGGCTCCGATGCCGAGCCCTCGCGTGTCGGTGAGCAATTCGAGAGCCTGCATCGTCGCCTCGAAATTATGCAGCGGCTCGCCCATGCCCATCATCACGATGTTGCGCAGCCGGTCGTCGTGGTTTTCGCGCAGCCAGGTTTCCAGAAAGCGCGCCTGGGCGATGATCTCGCCCACCTTGAGGTGCCGGCGAAAACCCATCTGCCCGGTGGCGCAGAACACGCAGCCCATGGCGCAGCCGACCTGGGTGCTCAGGCACGCGGTGTGGCGGCCCTTGAAGCCCATCAACACGCTCTCGACCTCCTGCCCGTCGGCCAGACGCAGGAGGAACTTCCGCGTCTCGCCATCGGCGCTCGGGGTCTCGGAAACCCGCGTCGCCTCCGTGCAAACCCCCGGGCGAGCCGCCAGCCAGCGCTCCAGCGGCGCTTCGAAATTGAGGCGTCGGCCGGTCTGGAGCCACCGGAAGAGCGGCACGGCGTGCGCCCGGCGAATGCCTTCGGCATCAAGCAACCGGACGACCTCCTCGAAGCCGAGGTGGTCGAGGGACGGGTCGGTGGATTCCACGCTCATCGGATCGACGGGTCCGGCCTCCCTTGCGCAAGCGCGACGGTGGCACGGTCCGGGGTTTCTCCAGCGCCCCGCCACGAAAGTCAAATTGAACCCAATCCTGCCCGAATCGCGGCAGACGGCGGTATCGGCGTGACTCCGGGAATTGCCGCGGCAAACTGCCGGCATGGCTGACGGCAAGGATGAGACCCCCGGCCAATGGCGGCTCTCCCGCGCCATCTGGCGACGTGTCTGGACGGTCCAGTCCCTGGTCATGCTCGTCGCACTGGCCGTCACGCTCCCGATTGCGTCAGCCTATCTCAATGTCGCCGTGCGCGGCTCCGACCAAGCGACACTGGTCGACCTGGATGTGCTCGGGGCACTGTTTTCGCCATCGGGTCTCGTGGTGCTCTTCATCATCGGCCTGCTGTGGCTCACCATCCAGGTACTGGGACACACCGCGCAGCTCATCATCGCTCACGAGACCCTGCACGGGCGGGAGATCAGCGTGCCGGCCTCCCTTCGCCACATGGCATCGCACGCCAAGGGCCTGCTGGTGCTGGTGCTGCGGTTCGCGTTGCAGTCCACGGCATTGGCCTCGCCCTTTTTGCTCCTTTCGGCCGGCATCCTGTACCTTCAGCTCGGCCAACGCGAACTGAACCACTACCTCGCGACCCGCCCTCCCGAGTTCGTGCTCGCCCTCACCCTGGTCGGCCTGCTGCTCGCCGGGATGATCTTTGCCCTGATCCGGCACCTCGTCGACTGGCTGCTGGCGCTGCCCCTGCTGCACTTTCACAACGAAGACCCCGCCGCAGCACGCCGCCGCAGCCGTCAACTCGCCGGCGGCCACCGGGCGAGACTCTTTCTGCAGCTGACCAGCTGGGTCTCGATTCCTCCGCTGCTGATCCTCGCGGTCGCCATCACCCTGATCTCCCCGCTGATCCGCTTCTCGGAAATGATGGACCACCGGATCGGACTCACGTCGCTGGTCGTCGTGATCGCCCTCGCCCTTTGCGCCGCGCTCGGATTCCTGGCACGTCTCATCGGCGCCTCCTTCTTCGCCGCCTACCACGCCCGCCTCGGGCTGCGCACGGGCCTCGATGCCGGAGAAACGGAAATCCCCGACGAAGCCCCGGACCGCATTCCCTGGGCTGTGGCCTGCGCTTCCATCCTCGTGATCGGCATCACGATCGTCGCCAGCTTCAACTGGCTCGAAGACCTGCGAAAGGATCCGCCCGTCGCCGTGGTCGCCCACCGGGGAGCTTCGCAGGACGCTCCCGAGAACACGCTCGCCGCCATCGAGGCGGCCATCGACGCCGGGGCCGACGTGGTCGAGATCGACGTCCAGCAGCACCCCTCGGGAGAACTCTACCTTTTCCACGACCGCGACCTGCGGCGCATCGCCAAGGAGCCGAGGCGCCTGCGCGAAATGGATGCCGAATCGATAGCGCAAGTCGATGCCGGGAGCTGGGGAAAATGGGCCACGTCGGAATTCAAGGGCGAGCGGATTCCCACGCTCAAGCAGGCCCTCGAAGCCTGTCGGGGCCGGATCCAGGTCATGATCGAGCTCAAGTCCTACGGTCCCAAGGACCCGATGGCGAAGGCCGTGATCGCCGCCGTCGAGAAGGCGGACATGGCCTCATCCGTCCGCATCATGAGCTTCGATCTCGAACTCGCCCGGCTCCTCAACGACACAAAACCGGACTGGCAGGTCGGCTTCGTCACCTCCGCCCCGCCGGAGCTTGCCGAGCTGCGGGAGTTCGACTTCCTCGCGGTCGGGATGGGCGTGCTGTCCCGCGATCTCACCCGCCGGGCCGGACAGACCGGGACGGAGATCTACGCGTGGACCTTGAACGACGGCATCGACCTTTCCTCCGCCGCCAGTCGCGGCGTCGCGGGCCTGATCACCGACCGGCCCACGACCGCCATCCGGGTGCTCCAGGAGCGAAGCCGCCTGAATCCTGCCGAGCGGCTGACCCTGGATCTCCTTTCACGGATCGCGATGATCCGCAAACTTCTCCACTCATGATCCGCCCGGCCCTCGCCATCCTGATTCTTCCCCTGCTCCCATCCTGCAAGCTCGTGCAGGTCCCCTTCCGCGTCGCGGGTGGCGTGGTCGAGGGCACGACGCACGTGGTCACCGCGCCCGGTCGCGCCATCGACAAGCGCAAGGATCGCAAGGAGGCCGAGAAGAAAAAGCAGGAAGCCCGCGAGCGGGCGGCACGAGGCAGCGGCGGCACGCTTTCCGGCGAGTCGCCCGGATTCGGCTCGTCGCCGTCCCTGGGTGGCGGCACCAATCTCGGCGGCGAAGGCATCCCGCTCGAGGCGGACCCGTCCATCATTCCGAATCCCGCCGACCTCCCGGCACCCCCACCGAACCGCGTCGACCCCCCGCTTCCCGAGTTCGACGATTAACCTTCGACGTCCTCCTTCTTCTCCCGGTGGTGGGGAATCTTCGGGGCCGGCTTGTTGCGCATCGCCTCGACGTCCGGGAGCTTGATCCATGGGTTCGGCTTGTCGTACTTGTCGAGATTGGCGTTCAACTCCTCCTCGGTCAGCGGCTTCGATTTGACCCCTCCCTCGGGGACTTCCATGCCGGCCGTCCAGACGATCGCATTGAGCACCACGGTGCGGAAGTCATCCAGGGCCCAGTTGCGATGGTAGTGCCCGCCGGTAAAGCCCACGCCGCGGCCACCGTCCTCGCGCTCCACCCCCCACATCAGGGTCTGGTCCTTGCCCATGCCGTCGGCACCGTACCAGTTCCAGAGGTTGATGTAGTTCCGCATCCGCTCGCGCGTCGGCACCGCGGTCACGAGGTCGAGCACCTTCTCGCGATCATCCTGGAAACGCATGTTGTAGTAAAACTCGTCGAGCGTCTCGAACTTCTCCGCGACCCCCTGCGAAATCGGATGCCCCGGCATCGGCTCAAGCTCGGCGAACCAGTGGGGATTGACCGAAAACCCGGTCTCCATCGCTGCTCCGACCCAGCGCCGCTGGTACTTCTCCGCCATCTCGACGGTCGGGTGCACCGCATAGTGGATGAACATCAGGCCCACGCCCTGCTTCGCCAACCCGTCCAGATACTCCCACTGCCCGGCGATGCCCTGCGAAGCATCGCAATAGACGATGATGGCATCGGCTCCCTCCATGATCTCCGGGGTCTTCGCCCACTCGACTCCGACGACCTCGGCCTTGACGTTGAGTCCGCTCTGTTCGTTGAGCGCCTTGGCCAGCAGCAGGCATCCCGCCCGGAACTCGTGGTCGCCTGAGGCGTGGCTGCGGTTTCCCGCGATGAACACGATCCGCTTGGCATCGGAGGCCTCCTTCGAAGGGATGGCGCCGACCAGGCAGGCCGCAAGCAGACAGAGGACGATGATCAGGGCGCTTCGTTGCATGGCGGAGACTACGCACGAAACAAAAAGTCCTTCCAGTCAGGATTGGTCCGGCTGGAAAATCCTCGAATTTCCATCGAATATGCCCGCGGAACCACCGTCATAAGGCCACACGATCATGAAAAACCGACTCTTCAAGCTCGCCCTCGTCGCGCTGCTGCCGGCGACCATCACCTCCTGCACGACCACCTACGATGCCTACGGCAATCCGGTCCAGTCCGTCACCCCGGAAGGAGCCGCCGCCATGGCCATCGGTGCCGCCGTGGTCGGAGCCGCCGTCGCGAACCACAACAACCGCGACAAACACTACTACAACAACTACGGCTACTACGGTCGCCCCTCTTATCATAACGGGCGGCGCTGCTACTACCGCGGCGGACGGCGTTACTACTACTGAGCCCCCGCCAGCCCGCACAGGATTTCCGCGCCCTCGCGCAGCTTGTCGTCGGGCACCGTGTAGCAGATCCGGAAATGGGTATCCTGCTCGCTGAAGACACCGCCCGGAATCACCAGCACGTTGTTGGCGATCGCCTGCTCGACGAACGAGGTGCCGGTGTGGCCGGCGGGTGCCTTGGCCCAGAGGTAGAAAGCCCCGTCCGGCGGGCCGATCTCGAAGCTGCCCTGCAGTGCGCCGACCATCAGGTCACGCTTGGCCCGATAGTTCTCGATATGCGGGCCGAGATCCACCGCCGGGCAGGCCAGTGCGGCATACTGCACGAATGACGGTGCGCAGACGAAGCTGTACTGCTGCACCTTGGCCATCGCCTGGATCACCTCCTCCGGCCCGCAGGCATAGCCGAGCCGCCAACCGGTCATGCCATAAGCCTTCGAGTGGCCGGCCAGCATCAGCGTGTCCTCGTAGATCTCGGCCATGGACACCATCTCGACGTAGGCGAAGCGCCGGTAAATCTCATCGCTGATCACCAGCAGCCCGTGCTTGCGGCAAACCGTCGCCACCGACTCCAGCTCGACGCGCGACAGGATGCGGCCGGTCGGGTTGCTCGGGGAATTCAGCAGCAGGAGCTTGGTCCGCGGGGTGATCAGTGACTCCAGCCGGTCCGGGTCGATGCCAAAGCCACTGCCATAAGTATCGAGGTAGACCGGGGTGCCGCCGAACAGCGCCACCAGGTGCTTGTACATCACGAAGTAGGGATCCGGAATGATCACCTCGTCGCCCTCCTCGACCAAAGCCAACAACGCGAGGAACAATCCGCCACTGACCCCCGAGGTTACCAGCAACTCGGATTCCTTCCACTCCCGCCCGGTGAAGGATTTCTCCTCCTCCAGCAGCAGCGGCCTCAACTCGGCCGCCCCCTGGGTCGGCGTGTAGCTGTTGCGACCGGCATCGATGGCCTCGTGCGCCGCGGCCTTGACCTCGCCGGGGACGTCGAAATCGGGCTGGCCGATCGAGAGATTCACCGGGTTCTTCATCGATTTCGCCAGATCGAACACCTTGCGGATACCCGAGGCATCGATCCGACCCGTGCGCGTCGCCAGTCGTGACATGCGCCATTCCTTGCAGCCCTTTCCACGGTTGACCAGCCCGACCACGCGAAACCTTCATTCATCGAAGATACTTCGACCCCTTGAATAACATAACTCATTGAATATCTTTCACATATCTTTGATTGCACTTTCCGCCAGCCCGCCATGATTGGGATGTTATGAAACGGTTCATCCTCCCCCTGATCACCCTCCTCCTCGCCCTTCCCACCGCCCTCGCCAACGGGTGGGTCACCCTCAGCGGCATCGGCGACCGCATCGAACTGAAGAAGGGCGAGGTGGCGCTTCTCGTCTCCGCGTCCGAGCCGTCGTACGTGATCGTTGAAAAGCCCGACCGTCAGCGCCTCGCCATGAACGTGCGACCCGATCATCAGGAGCATCGTTTCTTCGAGCCGATCGGACGGCCGGAGCGGGACGATGTCATCATCGGCTGGCAGAAGCCCTTCCCTGTCGCAGGCCCGTGCGTCATCGAGTTGCGCACTCCGGCAGCTCTGACAATCCGGACACACGGCCGCCCGGCCCAAACTCGCTGAACGGCCCCATTGTGCTTTCCGTTTCCGTCCGGCGGAACTAAACGGGCCGCTCATGGCCAAACCCGTCCCCGGACAACGCTGGATCTCCACCTCCGAGCCCACCCTCGGGCTCGGGATCGTGGTCGAAGTCCCGCACGGGCGGGTCAAACTCGACTTCCCCGCCGCCGAGGAAACGCGGCTCTACGCGCTCGAGTCCGCCCCGCTGGTCCGCGTCCGCTTCAAGCCGGGAGACCTCATCGCCCGCAGCGACGGCTCCGACTTCACCGTCCGCGAGTCCCGCGAGGAAGCCGGACTCCTCATCTACGTCGGTGAGGATGGCGATCTGCCCGAGACCGAGCTCCTCGACTCGCTGAGCTTCACCTCGCCCGAGGACCGTCTGCTTGCCGGCCTCTGCGACGACCCGCGCGACTTCGATCTGCGCGGGCGGGTCCTCGATTGGAACACGAAGCTCCGCCGCTCTCCCGAGCGGGGATTCCGCGGAGCCCGCATCGACCTCATCCCGCACCAGTTGGCCATCGTCGCCGAGGCCTGTCGGCGTCTCCATCCCCGGATCATGCTCGCCGACGAAGTCGGCCTGGGAAAAACGATCGAGGCCTGCCTCATCCTCCAGCATCTGCACCTCACCGGCCGGGCCGACCGGGTGCTGATCCTCGTTCCGGAACCGCTCGTCCACCAGTGGTTCGTCGAGCTGCTGCGCCGCTTCAACCTGCTCTTCACCATCGCCGATGAATCCCGCTGTGCCGCCATCACCGAGCACCAGCCGGACGCCAACCCCTTCGAGGAGTCGCAACTCATCCTCGCCCCGATCCCGCTCCTCAGCGATCAACCCGGGCGCGCGGCACAGGCCGTCGAAGCCGGGTTCGACCTCCTGATCGTCGACGAAGTCCACCACCTCGAATGGACGGAGGAAGAGCCCTCCGCCGAGTATGCCGTCGTGGAGGCCCTCGCCAGCGGCATCCCCTCGCTGCTCCTGCTCACGGCGACCCCCCAGCAACTCGGGCCGTCCGGCCACTTCGCCCGGCTCCGCCTGCTCGATCCCCATCGCTACAGCGACCCGCAGGCATTCCGGCTGGAAACCGAGCGCTACGCCCCGCTCGCCGCCGTCGTCGATCAACTCGACTCCGGCGGACTCCCCGACTCGCTCGGGGATTTCGACCAACCCTCTTCGAGGACGCTCCTCGAGGCATTGCGGAAAGGCGACGAATCGGCGCGCCAACCACTCATCCGCGAGCTCATCGACGGCTTCGGCACCGGCCGGGTGCTGTTCCGCAACACGCGCCGCCAGCTCACCGGCTTTCCCGGACGCGAACCCCGGCTGCATCCGCTGCCGGAGGGGACCTCCCCCTACAAATGGCTGGCCGACCTGATCCGCGGGCTTCCCGGCGACGAGAAGATTTTGCTGATCACCGGCAGTCCGGAAGCGGCCATCGCAACCCGCGAAAAGCTGCTCGAGCAGATCCACGTCGAGTCCGCCCTCTTCCACGAGGGCCTCTCGCTCATCCAGCGCGACCGCAATGCGGCCTGGTTCGCCGATCCCGCCGGGGCCCGCATCCTGATCTCCTCGGAAATCGGCAGCGAAGGCCGGAACTTCCAGTTCGCGCGACACCTGGTGCTTTTCGGACTGCCCCGCGACCCGGAGCTCCTCGAGCAACGCATCGGCCGCCTCGACCGCATCGGCCAGACCGGGACCATCCACATCCACGTTCCCTACGGCGTGGATAGTATTTCGGAAAAGCTCGCCCGCTGGTTCCACGAGGGGCTCGACGCCTTCAGCCACCCGCTGCGCGGTGCCACCACCCTCGCCGAGGAACTGCTGCCGGAGTTCGATGAACTCGCCACCCAAGACGACGATGCCGCTTTCGAAGCCTTTCTCGAGCGCAGCCGTGAACGCGCCGCACAGGTCGCCGGAGAACTCGACTCCGGCCACGACCGCTTGCTCGAGCTCAGCGCCCCCGCCCCGGAGCTCGCCACGGACCTGACCGAGGCCATCGAGGCACACGACCACGATCCGGCGCTCGAGCGCTTCGTCATCCGGCTCTTCGACCGCCTCGGCCTCGACGTCGCCGACCACTCGTCGCGGACCTACCACCTGTCCCGAGGCCAGCGCCTGAGCGAGACCTTCGCGGACCTGCCCGACGAAGGCGTCTCCGCCACCTTCGACCGGACCACGGCGCTCGGCCGCGAGGATCTGGAACTGCTGAGCGGTGACCACCCGATGGTCCGCGGAGCGATCGACTCCCTGCTCGCCTCGGAAACGGGCAACGCCTCCTTCGCCCTCTGGGAAACCGGCAAGGGCAAGGGCGTGCTGCTGGAAACCCGCTTCATTCTCGAGACGCTGGCACCGGGCCGGCTCCACCTCGACCGATTCCTCCCGCCCACCGCCATCCGGACGATGACCGACCACCGGGGGACCGACCGCTCCTCCCACGTCATCCCCCCGGCGGCTCTCAAGCCCGGCAGCGCCCGCCGGCTCGTGGGCCAGGAAACCTTCCGCAAGGAGCTGTTCCCCACCATGCTTCAGGCCGCCCGCTCGCTGGCGGAGGAGCAGGTCGAAAGCGCGATCAAAGCCGCCACGGCCACCGCCAGAAGAACCATCACCGCCGAGATCGGCCGACTCAAGGCGCTCGCCGAGCGAAATCCCCGGATCGAGCAGGACGAAATCACCGCGCTGGAAAGCACCCTCGCGGAATCCACCGCCGCCCTCCGCAAGGCCCGCCTCCGCCTCGACAGCCTCCGCCTCATCTGGCGGACGTAGGACATTACCTCCTCAACCTACTGTGATTCGGACTCACCCAGCGAATTCACGACCGTCATCCTTCTAATTTCAAGATACGGGATTCCCTTAGGGAGATCGACACTCCATCGATACCCTGCCTGCTTGCAGATGGCATCCACGGCGGCAGCGAAGCTGATGGATTCAGCATTCAGGGTTACGGTCACCTTCTCTTTTTCGTCAGGCAAATTGGGGTTCCCCCGAATGAAGTAGTTGATGACACCCGTCCCTGGAATACCACCTCGGGCATTCTCAGGTTTGTTCGATCCCAGTCTCTGAAGGATGCTAAGGGCGTCGATCAGATCAAGATCCTGAAAGAGTAAATGAATGTCGAGATTCCATCCCCTAAGCGGCGCACCGCCCCAAAAGAATCGCCCTCAGAGCCCACCGATCACCGCTCACCGCTCACTGATCACTTGGCACCCCGCCGAAGGCGGCTACACCATCACCGCGTAGTGCTCCGGCGGCTCGGTGTCCCAGATGAGATGCTTGGAGGTGTGACTGACCAGCCCGCGCCCGTAGCGGCTGCGGGTGCTCACCCCGGAAACCATCCGCGTGATGTTCTTGCTGAGGTGTTTCTCCATCATGGACGGAAAGGCCCACTTCTTGTACCTCTTGCTCAAATTACTACCTCCTTCGTACATTGAGAAGATCCGGCCGTCGTAGAAATACTCGATGATCTCCGCCCAGGCCGCATGCCAGTCGTTCATCTCGGCCTCGACCCGGGCGAAGCCCGCCAGCAACCGGTCGGGACGTTCCAGAACCGCGGGACCCTTCCTGAAAACCTTCCGGTCCAGGAGGTCCGCCATGTGCATCGCCATGAAGAGCCCCGGGGAAAGCATCGGATCCACGAATCCGTGCGAGTCACCCACCGCGACCCAGCCGGGCCCGTGCCCGCGCTCGGAAATCAGCTGGTAGTTGGTGTAGGCCATCACCTCGCTCACCCGCTTCCGCCCCCGCCCGGCGTCGCGCAGGATCGGCTCCGAGTCGATGATCGATTCGAGACGCTCCTCCGGTGTCGATCCGTGCTGCTTCGCCGTCTTCGAATCGACCACGACGCCCACCGACAGCCGCCCGGGCAGCGGAATGCGCCAAGACCAGCCGTGATCGAGGATCGAGAGAACCACCTGCCCGTCGACCGAGCTTTCGGCATCGAAACCCTCGTAGTGCGCGAAATAGGCCGCATCGCTTCGCTTGCCGCGCTTGGCGGCCAGATCCAGCGTCCGTGCAAAGAGCCGGGCCCGCCCGGTGCTGTCCACCAGCAGCTTCGGATGCTCACCGCCAAGCTGGGGCACCTCGGCGATCGTTTCCGCCGCAAGCTGGACCTCCCGTCCCCCTTCCCCCGGCTCGACCTTCGCGCGGCAGGTCACAAATTCGACGCCCAACTCCTCGGCCCGCGTCCGCAACAGCTCGTCGTATTCGGGCCTCGGAATGTTGTAGGCATAGTTCGGCGTCTTGCCGAGGACCCCGGCAGGGAAGAGGAAATCAAGCCGCAGCCCGCCGCGGTGCATGAAGGCCACCCCCGGCTTGAAGGTCGAAAATTCCTTTACCCGGTCCTCGATGCCCAGCCGCCGCATCAGATCCACCACCGTCGGCAGCAGCGACTCGCCGACCAGCAGGTCGGGCCGCTTCGCATCATCAAAGCAAAGAACCTTGAACCCCCGCTCGGCCAGAAGCGCTCCGAGCGTGCAGCCGGCGGGACCGGCACCAACGATTGCCACATCGACCTTGCGGATCACCCTCGACATCTAAGGCCTGCTCCCCGTTCCCGCAAGTCCTGCTAGGCTTTGGAGACCCTCGCTTGCCGCCGGGCCGAATCCTGCTTAAGTCGCCCCGCCATGCTCCGCTTCTCGCTCTTTGGGATCCCTGTCGAGGTCCAGCCGTTTTTCTGGATCGTCATCGCGATGTTCGGGGGTGCCCTTTCCATTTCGTCGTCCTCGGACCTGATGGGCACGGCGGTCTTCATGGTGGCCGCCACCGCTTCCATCCTTGTCCACGAGTTCGGCCATGCGCTCACCGGTCGGCGCCTCGGCGGGGGCTCGGTGCGGATCGTCCTGTGGGCTTTCGGCGGTCTCGCCTACAACGAGGGTGGCCGGTTCACCCGCTCCCAGCGCTTCTGGATGATCTTCATGGGGCCGGGCGCCGGCTTTCTCTTCCTGGCACTGGTCCTGGTCCTGCTCGCCGTGTTCCTCGGGCCGAAGGAGGCCGTCGGCTGCTTCAGCTGGGCGGCCTTCCGGGTCGTGCCGGAGCCCTTCATCACCGACGCCCTCAAGGAGTTTGTCGACCCGGGGAACCCCAATCCGCGCTGGTGGATCGCGCGCTCGC
This sequence comes from Haloferula sp. A504, assembly GCF_044385805.1. Taxonomy (NCBI): domain Bacteria; kingdom Pseudomonadati; phylum Verrucomicrobiota; class Verrucomicrobiia; order Verrucomicrobiales; family Verrucomicrobiaceae; genus Haloferula; species Haloferula sp. A504. The sequence continues at coordinate 5,193 of NZ_JBISBU010000082.1, read as the reverse complement.
TGATCTGGATCAACTTCTGGTGGAGCCTGATCAACCTGCTCCCGGTGCTGCCCCTCGACGGCGGCCAGATCGCCAACCTCTGGGTGCATCCGCAGCGCCGGATGTTCCTCGTGTCGGCCATCACCGGCGCCTCGATGGCTCTCTTCGGGTTCGCGGTCATGGGCAGCCTCTACGTCGCCATCCTGTTCGGATTCCTCGCCTACCGGAGCTACCAGGATTTCCAGTCGGGCGGCTTCCGCTGAGGTTCAGACCAGCATCTTGATCGCCGCGACCGCGGCAAAGAACAGGATCATCCATTCGAAGGCCCGCTGCGGCACCTTCTGGAGCGCGCTTTTGCCAATCCAGATGCCGAGCACGATCGCGGGAGCCAGCCGGATGTTGGTCCACAGGGTCTCCCAGGTGATCGAGCCGAGGTTCTGGTTCAGCGGCACCTTGATCAGGTTGATCAGCAGGAAAAAGCGGGCGCCGATCCCGATCAGTTCCATTTTCGGCACCCGCCGGGAAAGCAGGTAGAGCTGGAAGACCGGGCCGGCCGCATTGGCCAGCATGGTCGTCACGCCGGCCGCCACCCCGGCCCCGGTGCCGAAGGCCCGGTGGTCGGCGATCGCCTCCAGCAGCTTCGGCTTCAGCACCCGCAGGGACTGCAGGGCGAGCAGCATCAGGATGAGGCAGCCGATGATCCGGCGGGCCACGATTTCCGGCACGTTTCCCAAGAGCCACCAGCCGGCCCCGACCCCGACCAGCGCCGCCGGCAGCAGCCGCCAGACGTCGTGCCAGGACCCGTATTTCCGAAATGCCGGATAGACGATCAGGTCGGCGATGATCAGCAGCGGCAACGCAAACCCGGCCTGGAGCCTGGCATCGAAAAGATGGGTGAAGATCGCCACCGCCAGCAGCGAGGTCCCGCTGAAGCCCGCCTTGGCCACACCGATGCAGAACGCTGCGAACAGCGCCAGGGCCCAGGCATCCGCTCCCTCCAACACGCCCCTGCCTTAGGGGGCGCCGCAGCGGGCGGCAAGTCCAGTCAGCCACCGATCAGTTGCATCAGCTGGGAAACCACGAACCCGACCGGCAGTGCTGCCATGATCGTGAACCAGAAGCCGCCAATCGCGATGACTCCCATGTTGTAGGTCCGCTGGTTGAGGATCGCCCCTGGAACCCCGAAGATGTGAATTCCATAGAGGCTGATCGGAATCACCTCGTCGCCCACGAAAGGCATGGAGATGCCCAGCAGCATCCCAATGAGCCCGAAGAGAATCGAGAGCCACAAGCCGACAAGCAGCAGGACGGAGATCCCGCCCAATACGTCACCGATCACGCCGTTGATCCGCCGCTGGCGGGTCACCTCGGGAGTCGGCACCGGGAAACCCGGACGCACCAACTCCTTGAGCCGCAAGTTCCCGTCGCTTGGCAGCTCGCCGGTGACGAGTTTCACCGTCGGCTGATATTCGGTCGTGCGGGGTGACCGCTCGCGCCGGCGCTGGCCCGTGAACGGGACCGGTCCGGGCGAAGGATCGAGGATCATCCTCTTCCGCATGACGTTTGGTGATTTCATGACGCCGGGATCGTCCCACCGCCTCGGGTTCCCGCCCATGGGAACCGGATGCCTCTTTTGGAACGCATCCCGGCCCCATTGAATTTTGGAGTTTCAAGTTTCAAGTTTCCCCCCTACCCCTCGCCCCGACATGAAGATCGTCGTCGCCTATTCGGGAGGTCTCGATACCTCCGTCCTGCTGCTCTGGCTCAAGGAAAAGTACAATGCCGAGATTATCGCCTACTGTTCCGACTGCGGGCAGGGCGACGAGCTCGACGGCCTCGAGGAGAAGGCCCTCAAGACCGGTGCCTCGAAATGCTACATCGACGACCAGAAGGAGGAGTTCGCCCGCGACTTCATCTTCCCCATGTTCCAGGCCAACGCGATCTACGAGGGCCGCTACCTGCTCGGCACCTCGATCGCCCGCCCCTGCATCACCAAGGGCATGGTCGAGGTGGCGAAGAAGGAAGGCGCCGACGCCATCGCCCACGGCGCCACCGGCAAGGGCAACGACCAGGTCCGCTTCGAGCTTTCCGCCGCTGCGCTCGCGCCGGACATCAAGGTAATCGCCCCGTGGCGCGACGCCGAATTCCGCGCGCAGTTCCCCGGCCGCAAGGAAATGATCGCCTACGCCGAGGCCCACGACATCCCGGTCAAGGCATCGATGAAGAAGCCCTACTCGATGGACCGCAACCTGTTGCACATTTCCTTCGAGGCCGGGGCACTGGAGGACACCTGGTATGACGCCACCGGCGAGGCCGATCGCGACATGTACGTGCTTTCGGTCTCCCCCGAGGAGGCGCCCGACCAGCCGCAGTATCTCCAGTGCCTCTTTGAAAAGGGCAACATCATCGGCCTGCAGACCGAGGGGCTCGCCGAACTCATTGCCGAACTCGGGGACTTTTCGGTCGAGGGGGAAAAGGACGGCTACACGCTGCTCACTCCCTACGGCGTGATGCGCGTGCTCAATGCCCTCGGCGGCAGGCACGGCATCGGCCGGGTCGACATCGTCGAGAACCGCTTCGTCGGCATGAAGTCCCGCGGCATCTACGAGACACCCGGCGGGACCATCCTGCTCGCCGCCCACCGTGACCTCGAAACACTGGTCATCGACCGCGAACTTCAGCAGACCCGCGACACGCTCATCCCCAAGTATGCCCAGCTCGTCTACAACGGCTTCTGGTTCGCGCCCGAGCGCGAGGCGATCCAGGCACTGGTCACCGAGAGCCAGAAGACGGTCAGCGGCGAGGTCCGGGTGAAGCTCTACAAGGGCAACGTCATGCAGGCCGGCCGCCGCAGTCCGCACAGCATGTATTCCGAAGCCATCGCCACCATGGAAGGCGGCCAGGAAGAGGCCTACAACCAGGACGACGCCACCGGCTTCATCGCGCTGAACGCCCTCCGCCTCAAGGCCAACGCCCGGCAGAAGTAGGTGGGCCGCCGATGATGATATCGGCACCCCACAACCCCGGAAGATGCCGATTCGGAGATCGGCGGTCCTCTCCAAGCCCCGCGCCCCCACCCGGACGCGGGATTTCTCGTGGCGAATCGGCAAAAAAACCACATTGGACGCCCGCCTCACTTTCCCCTAATTCATTCACGCCGCAGCGCGGCGGCCTTTCTCCACTGATCACCGATCACCGTCCACGGATCACTTCCAGCCATGCCCAAACCAAAGAACGCCATCCAGCCCACCCGCTCCGAGGATTTCCCCGAGTGGTACCAGCAGGTCATCAAGGCCGCCGACATGGCGGAAAACTCGGAGACCCGCGGGTGCATGGTGATCAAGCCGTGGGGCTTCGGGATCTGGGAACTGATCCAGCAGCAGCTCGACCGGCGATTCAAGGAAACCGGCCACTCCAACGCCTACTTCCCGCTGCTCATCCCGATCTCCTACCTGGAAAAGGAAGCAGAGCACGCCGAAGGCTTCGCCACCGAATGCGCGGTCGTCACCCACCACCGTCTCGAAACGGTCAAGGACGAGGAAACCGGCAAGACGAAGATGATTCCCACCGGCGAACTCGCCGAGCCCTACGTCATCCGGCCGACTTCCGAGACCATCATCGGCGCCGCCTTCTCGCGCTGGGTCCAGAGCTACCGCGACCTGCCGCTGCTGATCAACCAGTGGGCCAACGTGATGCGCTGGGAGATGCGTCCGCGCCTGTTCCTGCGCACCGCCGAGTTCCTCTGGCAGGAAGGCCACACCGCCCACGAAACCAAGGCGGAGGCAATCGAGGAAACCGAGATGATCCACCGTCTCTACGCCGACTTCCTGCGCGACCACCTCGCGATTCCGGTGATCCCCGGCGAAAAGACCGAGAACGAACGATTCCCCGGCGCCGAGATCACGCTGACCGTCGAGGCCATGGTGCAGGACAAGAAGGCCATTCAGGCCGGCACCTCGCACTTCCTCGGCCAGAACTTCTCCAAGGCGCAGGACATCTCGTTCACCGGTCGTGAAGGCGCGATCGAACACGCCCACACCACCTCGTGGGGGGTCTCCACCCGGCTCATCGGCACCTTGATCATGGCGCATGCCGACGACGACGGCATGGTGCTTCCGCCGCGCGTGGCGACCCAGCAGATCGTCATCATTCCCATCACGCCGAAGGACGACTCGCGCGAGGCCGTGCTCGACGCCTGCCAGGCGCTTGCCACGACCCTGCGGCACCACAAGTTCCACGACGACCCGTTGCGCGTGCACGTCGACGACCGCGACGTGCCCGGCAAGAAATGGGAGTGGGTCAAGAAGGGCGCGCCGATCCGGATCGAGATCGGCCCCCGCGACCTCGAGGGCAGCAAGGTCTGCCTCCAGCGCCGCGACCGCGCGCCGAACGACAAGGAGTTCATCGATCAGGACGAGTTCATCCAGAACGTCGACCAGATCCTTCAGGACATCCACAACGGCCTGCTCGAGCGTGCCCTGCATTTCCGCGACCAGAACATCGGCCGCTGCGGCTCGATCGACGAATTCGACGCCCACTGGGCGCAGGACAGCCCCGGCTGGCTGCTCACGCCGTGGGAGGGCAGCAACGAGCAGGAGGAGGAACTGAGCAAGAAGCACAAGATCACCATCCGCTGCATCCCGCTCGACCATCAGGACGGTGCGGAAATGCCCTGCCTCCTCACCGGCACCCCCACCCGCCGCCGGGTGATCTGGGGCCGGAGTTATTGAGTGGGGAGAGCGGGTTTGCAACCCGCTCCATCGGTCCAGCGGGTTGCAAACCCGCGTTCCCGGTTCCTCGCCACTTCCGCATTGCTGCTCAAACTGCGACATGATTGAGCTGTGCCATGTTTATGAAGGCCCTTCAGGCGCTCGATTTCCATTCCTTTCAGGCTGAAAACGCTCCCAGCGACGACCCCGACCTTTCCGCAGCGAGGCATGCTTCACTTCAAGCTGCCAGGGAGGAATACTCGAGGATTGAGGAAGCCATTGCAGCTACCCGAGAGGAGATCACCGCCTGGCGACAGACGTTGGCGCGAGGCGACCTGAAGGTCGTCTCACCTCCGGCCGAACCTTCGGCTCCTGCTTCGCCAAATATCCCGCTCCATCTTCTTGGGGGCATCGCGGCTGGCCTCGTCCTCGGCCTCATCGCACCCCTCGTCCTCATCCCCATCCTTCACGTGGTGAAGAAATAGGGAGCGCGGACGTGGCCGGG
>NZ_JBISBU010000081.1:0-18198 GCF_044385805.1 Haloferula sp. A504 | reverse complement strand
GACCGGCGCCTTGACCCGGGCTCCGGCGGCGGTGCGGCGATCGCCGCCGGGACCGATCTTTCCGGCTTCACCGGTTTGATTTCGGTCGAGGGCAACCAGAATTTCTGGTTCGCCAGCAGCGTGGCCACAGCCACGTTCGGTCTCCATGTTGTCGATGCCGACAACAACTACGTGATGCAGAGCGGCGTGGACGTGAAAGTCACCTCGGGAGTCTTTGGTAGCACCATGCTGCCGGCAGGCACTTACACCGGCAGCGATCTGATCAGCGACTACAGCCTCGGTGCCTACATCACCGACAACGGAGGCACCATCACTGTCATCCCCGAGCCCACCTCGCTGGCGCTGCTCGGCCTCGGCGGGCTGATAGTGATTCACCGTCGCCGGCGCTGAGTCCGGGGACGACGGCCCGCAAGTTGACGTGCCTTTTCCGACGCCATTGCACTCCAAGAGGCCGGTGCTTTTTTGGAGTGCGGTGGCAAGCGGGGAGCGAGCGCCTGCCGGCCATGGCTCAGTGCGCTCAACCATTCGATGCCGTCAGCGCGACTGCTGATCACGGGGGGATCACGGAGATAAACCGGTGGCGCCTTGTGTGAATAGCGTCCCGAAGGCCTGGGTTTCCCTTGTGGCAGGAATTCGCGCGTTGGTAGTCCCGGCTTCAGCCGGCCGAGCCGCCGGTCCACGATCCAGCCGATCGTCGCCGGCGCCCGCCTCGAGTTCGCGGCCGCGGTCGACGCGTTGACCGGCGACACCCTCGAGGTCCGGGTCCGGGACGCCGACACCGACGATCTGCTCGACACCATCATGCCGTTGCCCGCCTTCCCGTCCTCGCCGGCCTGGCAATCGCTCGGCCCCTTCGGCTGGCCGGCCACCGCCGACGACAATACGATCTGCCTCGGGTTCCGCTTCCTCGACAACGACTCCGAGCACCTCGGCTTCTCCTCAATGACGTGGTGCTCGGCTACTGAATCCTCACGCCAGCAACCTCATCATCGACCCAAGCTGGCGCATGCGCGTAAAAACATGGCGCAGATACGGAAGTGAATTTGTTTGGCGAGGACGGAGGAAGCGCTCAGCTTTTCGACAAGATTCCTTCCGACTCCTCCACCGCTAGGGTCGGTGACATCGGCTTTTCCCTACAACAAGTCCACCAACAACGAACCAACCACAATCAAGGCAAAGGTGAAAAAGATCATCAAATCCATCTTCCCCATCCTCTGCGTGCTCGCCGGTGCGATGACCGCGGCTTTGTCGGCTGCCGCCGCTCCCGCGCCGTTCCCGCCCACGCCCAACCCGGCGCAACTGAAGTGGCACAAGGCGGAGCAGCTGATGTTCGTCCATTTCGGGATGAAGACGTTCTATCCGAGCGACAACCACATGGGCAGCGGCCGGGAGGACCCGAAGAAGTTCAACCCGGTGCATTTCGACGCCGACCAGTGGGTGGCGGCGGCCAAGGCCGGCGGGTTCAAGGGGATCGTCCTGACCACCAAGCACCACGACGGCTTCTGCAACTGGCCGACGAAGACCACCGACCATTGCGTCCGTTCGTCATCCTGGAAGGACGGCAAGGGCGACATCGTCAGGGAGTTGGTCGAGGCCTGCCGAAAGGGCGGAATCTACTTTGGCTTCTACGTTTCCATTCTCGACCACAACTACAACCTGCACGGGTCGGACAAATTCGACAACTACGGCGACTTCTACCATGAGCAGATCAAGGAGCTGAGCACGGAATACGGACCGATCGACGAGTATTGGTTCGATGGCTTCTGTTCCGAGGAACTGCGCGTCCCCTATGAGAAGATCGCCGAACTGATCCGGACCGCCCAGCCGCATGCGGTGGTCTACGATTCCAACACGCTGGTGAAATATCTGCCCGACCGCTGCCTGCGCTGGGCCGGAACCCATGGCGGGCTGGGGGCGGACCAGAACTACCGGGTGGAAGTGGACGGCGCGCTGCGCTGGTACCCCAACGAGCCCTCGCTGATCCTGCAAGGGAACTGGTTCTACGACGGCAAGCCGATCAAGAGCCTCGAAGAGATCCAGGAGGACTACCTGACGACCGTCGGCAACGGCGTCACGCCGCTGATGAACGTTGCCCCCAACCAGGACGGGCTGATCGACGAGGCCAGCGTCGCGCGGCTGAAGGAGTACAAGGCGTGGGTCGATGCGTTGCACGCCAACGACCTGGCGAACGGCGAAGGGGTGCGCGTCACCGCCTCGAGCGTCCGCGGCGATGATCCCACCTTCGCCGCCGACCGGGCGATCGATGGCGACTACGAGACCTACTTCGCCACCGACGACGGCGTCACGGAGGCGACGATCGAGATCAACCTGGGCCGCTTACAGGAAATCGACGGCTTCATCCTCCAGGAATACATCCCGCTCGGCCAGCGCGTCGACGGCTTCGCGATCGAGTGCTTCGTCGATGGCGATTGGAAGACGGTCTTCGAGGGCCAGCGGATCGGCTACAAGCGGATCCTGCTGGAAGGGCGGGCGTCGGCCAAAGAGCAGGAGTTTCCGGCGACGGATCGGGTGCGACTCAGGATCGAGAACGCCATGGCCTGCCCGTTGATCAGCAGCTTTCAGGTGATCGGAGGGATGGAATGAGGGACATCTTACTAGCCTCCCTGCTGCTTTCGTCCCCGGTCCCGGCCATCGCCGCCGAACCCATCCCGCTCGGCGACTTCGATGGCGCCGACTACGGCGAATGGACAACCACCGGCGACGCCTTCGGCACCGCGCCGACCGACGGCTGCGCCTCGTCGAGCGCGGGCGGGGACGCCGCCACCGGGACGCTCACCTCGCCACCATTCACCATCCAGCGCGGCTACCTCAACTTCCTGATCAAGGGCGGGAACTTCCCCGCCACGCTCAACGTGCAACTGCTCGTCGACGGCGAAGTCGTCCGCCAGACGTCCGGCAATCACAACGAGAAGCAGTTCTGGTTCTCGTGGGATGTCCTCGACCTGAAAGGGCGCAGTACCACCATCGTCGTCAACGACCGCCGAGCGGAAAAGGATTGGGGTTCGATCACCGTCGACCGCTTCGAGCAGAGCGACACCCGCCGTGGTTTGGACGAGTTATACCGTCCGCAATTCCACATCACGCCCCAGTGGAACCACCTCAACGACCCCAACGGGCTGGTTTACTATGACGGGGAGTACCACGTGTTCCACCAATGGAGCCCGTTCGGCCGGACGCACGGCAACAAGTGTTGGGGTCACCTGGTCAGCAGGGACCTGATCCACTGGCAGCACCTGCCCGCCGCGCTGACGCCGATCAAGGGCTGGGGCACCAGCGGCGCCGAGGCCTGGTCCGGCTGCGCGGTGGTAGACGAGCACAACACGGCGGGCTTCCAGACCGGCGCCGAGAAGCCGATCGTCCTGATCTGGACCGCCATCGGCTTCGGCCAGTGCATCGCCTACAGCAACGACCGCGGCCGCACCTTCACCATGTTCGACGGCAACCCGGTCATCCCCCAGGTCCGGGACGACCGCGACCCGATGGTCCGCTGGAGCGACTCGATCAACCGCTGGGTGATGGCCCTGCCCGAGCAGGAGAACCGCACGATGGGCATCCATGTCTCGAAGGACCTCAAGAATTGGGAGCGGGTCGACACCATCCCTTCAGTCGGCGACTGCCCGGATTTCTACCAGTTGCCCGTTGATGGCAATACCAGCGACCGGCGGTGGATCCTCCACGGCGCCCACGGAGTCTATCGGTTCGGGTCGGTTGACGGCGCAAAGTTTGACTTCGATCAGAAACAACCGACCCACCACCTCTGGCTCGGCCACCAGTATGCCTCGCAGACCTTTGCCAACACGCCCGACGGCCGCCGGATCATGACGGTCTGGGTGGTCCACAACGACGAGGAACCGCCCGGACTGCCCTTCAGCCAGATGCTCAGCTTCCCGACCGAGATCAAGCTGCGCACCTTCCCCGAGGGCGTGCGCGCGGCGGCCACCCCCGTCAAGGAGATCCAGCTTCTCCACCAGGCCACGCATGCCTGGGAGGACCTGACCGTCAGGCCGGGCGAGAACCTCCTGCGCGACCTCCGCGGCATGCTGTTCGAGATCCGCGCCGAGTTTGAAATCGGCGACGCCTCGGAGTTCGGGTTCCGGATTCGCGGCGATCATGTCGTCTCCTACAAGGTGAAGGAGAAACAGGCGCAGGTGGGAGGCAAGGTCTCGAAGGGCAATCAATGGCCGATGCCCCCCGACCGGAACCGGGTGAAAATGCAGATCCTCGTCGACCGCTCGCTGATCGAGGCGTTCTTCGACGAGGGCCGCGCCTACCTGATGACGAGCTTCTTCCCGCAGCAGGACAACCAGTCGCTCGAACTCTTCAGCACCGGCGGGGAAACGCGTCTGATATCGCTCGATGTCCATGAGCTGAAGAGCGCCTGGGACCGCCCGCAATCAAACGATGCCAACAGACATAGATGATCGATACCACCACCATCACCACTTACCTTGAGATGACGGATCCGGCGCAGCTCCGGCCCAAGACCTCCACCGATCCGCGGTTCCGGATCCTCGAAGCCACGGTGAGACAATGGCGCTTCAACCGCTTCCTCTACGAATTGGTCGGAACGGATTGGGGCTGGCTCCACAGGCTCTCGTGGAACGACGCACAATGGCGTGCGTACGTCGAGGATCCGAACGTCCGGACCTTCGCTGCCTACCATGGCGGCTCGCCGGCGGGCTATTTTGAATTGGGGAAGGAAGAGGATGCGGTGCAGATCGTCTACTTCGGATTGGCACCGGCGTTCATTGGCAAGGGCCTTGGTGGGGTGTTGCTATCGCGCGCACTCGAGGAAGCGTGGGAGATGCAGCCCGAACGCGTGTGGGTACACACCTGCGACTGCGACCATGAGTTTGCGCTGGCGAACTACCAGGCCCGGGGAATGGTGGTGTACAAGACGGAGACCGACGGGCCGGATCATCCCCCCGCCGGTCAGCCGTCGGCCGAAACGTCTGTGCGCTGAACATTTCCACCACACTCCGCAGACTCTGAATGATCCGACAATGACCGCCATCGATATGCCCGCTGGCGCGGCTTGTTCCCGCGCCATTCTATTCCGTCCGCTTCTGCTCGCGCTTGCGGTTTCGATCGCCTGCGCGGAGGATGGCATTCCGAACCGCGGCGGCGGGGGCGACGTAAACGTCGGACATCTCGTCCGGACCGATACCAGTCCCGAGACGCCGAACTATGGCCCGCAGCAGCGCATCTTCACGGTCAGCCGCAAGTACCTGGTGATCCCGATCAAGAACGGCGCCGAGTTGTGCAAGCTGCAGCTCGAGATCGACGGCAAGGCAGTGCGCAAATACGAGACCGAGCTGGCCAGCGATCCGGACGATGTGGACTGGTGGGCGTTCTTTACGATCGAGGGCTACCGTGGCGAACAGGCCAGGGTCCTCGCGGACCGCGCCACCGACGAGGGGTTCGCGCTGATCGATCAGGCCGACAAGGTTCCCGGCTCGGGCGCATGGTACAGCGAGCCGCTGCGCCCGCAGCTCCGGTTCTCCCAGGCCGTGGGCTGGAACAACGACCCCAACGGGATGGTCTATCACGACGGCGAATGGCACCTGTTCTTCCAGCACAACCCGGTCGGCTGGGGGCCGAGAAACATGACTTGGGGTCACGCCGTCAGCGAGGACCTGATCCACTGGAAGCAGCTCCCCAACGCGATCTTCCCGACCACCATGGCGCAACAGGCGTGCTTCAGTGGCAGCGGCAATGTGGACAAGAAGAACACCTCCGGCTTCAAGACCGGCCCGGAAGACGTCCTGTTCGCCTTCCTGACCGACAACGGCGTCGGCGAATCGATCGCCTACAGCAACGACCGCGGGCGGAGCTTCACCTGGTACGATGGCAATCCGCTGGTCAAACACTACGGGCGCGATCCCAAGGTGATCTGGTACGCCTACGACAATCGGGATGAGCCCCTCGATGCCAAGGCCGGGCAACTCGGCGGCCACTGGGTGATGGCGGTTTACGACGAACACCCCGTCCACAAGAACAACATCGCGTTTTACACCTCGACCAACCTCAAGGACTGGACGCTGCACAGCCACCTCCCCGGCTATTCCGAATGCCCGGAACTGTTCGAACTGCCGGTCGACCTGGATGCCAACAAGAGGAAATGGGTGGTGTTCGGCGGCGACGCGCAATACGCGATTGGTGCCTTCGATGGCAGGACCTTCACGCCCGATCACGAAGGCAAGCACATGCTGCATTTCGGTCCGTACTACGCCTCGCAGACGTTCGAGAATGCCCCGGACGGGCGGCGGATCCAGATCGGTTGGATTCAGATGGATTTTCCCGGCCACCCGTTCAACCAGACCTTCAGCTTCCCGCACCAACTGACACTGCGCACCACGGAGGACGGCATCCGCATGTTCGCCGAACCGGTGAAGGAGATCGAGAAACTGCACACCAGGAGCCACACCGTGACGAACCGGACGCTCGCACCCGGCCAACCGGTTGCAATGAACGTCCCCGGGGAGTTGTTTCACATCCGTGCCGTCTTCGACTTCGGCACGGTCAGGACGGGCGTGGTGGCCTTGGACATCGGCGGCAACCGGATCCGGTTCGACCTCGGCGCCGGACATCTCGACGGGGTGCGCTTGAAACCCGTCGACGGCCGCCTGACCCTCGAAGTCGTGGTCGATCGCCCGGTGATGGAAATCGCCGGCAACCAAGGACGGGTGTTCATCACCCGGCCGCGCGCCAAGACCGGCGCGGTCGGCGCCATCCGCGCCTTCGCCGAAGCTTTCCCCGGGGGCGGCGAGCCCAAGCTCGTCGAGCTCACCGTCCACGAACTGAAATCGATCTGGAACAAGAAATAGACGCAATCCAACCATGAATCGCACAACGCAACCAACCATGAAACATATCTGCAAATCAGCCGTCTTGGCGGCATCCGTGCTGTCGCTCATCGGGCTGCCTCAGGCGCAGGCCGCCGACAAGAAGCTCAAGGTCTACATCCTCGCCGGGCAATCGAACATGGAGGGCGCCGGCCAGTTGCGGGTGTTCGACTACATGAAGGAAAAGCCCGAGACCCGCGAGCTCTACCATGAAATGAAAGATTCCGACGGCCAGTACAAGATCATCGACAACACCTGGATTTCGTTCCTCACCGGCGAGCGTGGAAGGCTCGACGGGCCCAACCGCGAGGTCCACGGCCCGCTCACCGCCGGCTACGGATCCCAATGCAGCCGCGACTACAACAAGCCGGTGGGTGACCGGATCGGGCCGGAACTGGCGTTCGGGATCACCGTGCAGAAGAAATACGACCAACCGATCCTGCTCATCAAGACCGCTTGGGGCGGGCAGTCGCTGCACACCAACTTCCGCTCGCCTTCGTCCGGCCCATGGTCCACCGACCCGGACTGGGAGACCGGCGCCCGCTACCGCCAGATGATCGAGCATGTCCGGAATGTCCTGAAGGACCCCAAGCGGGTGTGCCCGGCCTACGAGGGCCAGGGTTGCGAACTGGCCGGCTTCGTCTGGTTTCAGGGTTGGAACGACCTGGTGGACGGCAAGGTCTATCCCGACCGGGACAAGGAGGGCGGATTCGACAACTACAGCAAGTGGCTGGCCAACTTCATCCGCGATGTCCGCAAGGACCTGAATGCGCCCGGCCTCCCGTTCGTCATCGGCGTCATCGGCAACGGCGGACCCGAAGATCTGCTCGAGGACCGGGACAAGATCGTCCACCTCCTCTTCCGCAAGGCGATGGCGGCCCCCGCCGCAATGCCCGAGTTCAAGGGCAATGTCTTCGCCGTCGAGACGGCGCCGTTCTGGGACCGCAGGCTGGGTGCGATCGACAAGAAGAAGGGTGAAGCGGGCAACAAGGAGTACGTCCTCAAGATCAAGCACCACGATCATGAGAACGCCGATGGCAAAATGTCGGACGAGGACATCGCGAAATTCATGAAAGCCTACCGCGAAAAGTTGTTCACCAAGGAGGACCTCGAACTGGACCAGCGGGCCATCGCCGACTCGTCGCTGCACTACCTCGGCTCGCCGGCGATCTACAGCCTGATCGGCCAGGCATTCGCCGAGGCATTGATCGACAATGACAAGTGACGCTGCATGCCATCCACCCCGTAGCGACTCATCCGCCCCTGCGCAGGCCCTGAGGCTCCCCGGCGCCTGACCGCGGAGAAGAACGCCACCCACCACGCCAATGCAGACCGAGACCATCAAGCGTTTGCTGCTGCTGGCCTTCGCCGGCCAGTTCGCGGCCGCCGCGGCTGAACCCATGAAACCATCGCCGGACCCCTACGTGCACGAAACCAGCGCACAGCATGACCAGCGCATGGCCTGGTGGCGCGAGGCGAAGTTCGGGATGTTCATCCACTGGGGGATCTATGCCGTGCCCGCCGGCACTTACGAGGGCAAGCGGATCGACGGGATCGGCGAATGGATCATGCATGCCGCCAAGATCCCGGTAGCCGAATACAAGGCATTCGCGCCGCAGTTCACCGCCGCGGACTACGACCCCGAAGCGTGGGCCGCTCTGGCGAGGAAGGCCGGCATGCGCTACATCGTCATCACCTCGAAGCATCACGACGGATTCGCCCTGTTCGACTCCGCCGCCTCGGAGTGGGATGCGGTAGACGCCGCGGGCGCGAAGCGCGACCTGATCGCGCCGCTCGCCGCCGCCGCACGCACGCAGGGGCTGAAATTCGGCCTCTACTACTCGCAGGCGCAGGACTGGACCCACCCCGGCGGCGCCAAGGCCGGCTACCAGGAGGGGGAATACTGGGACGAGGCGCAGGATGGGAACTTCGACGACTACCTGCGGACGGTCGCCAAGCCGCAGGTGAAGGAGATCCTGACCAAGTATCAGCCCGACATCCTGTGGTGGGACACGCCGTCATGGATGAACAAGGAACGCGCCGAACTTCTCATCCCGCATCTCGGGCTGGTCCCCGGCATCATCCACAACAACCGCCTCGGTGGCGGTTACAAGGGTGACACGGAAACCCCCGAGCAGCACATCCCGGCCACCGGCATCAAGGGCCGCGACTGGGAGGTTTGCATGACCATGAACGACACCTGGGGATTCAAGAGTTACGACCATAACTGGAAGTCGGTCGAGACGCTCATCCGCCAACTGTGCGACATCGTCAGTAAAGGAGGCAATTTTCTGCTCAACGTCGGACCGACCGCCAAGGGCGAGATTCCGCGGCCGAGTATCGAACGCCTCGAAGCGGTCGGCCGCTGGATGGAGGTCAACGGCGAGGCGATCTACGGCACCTCCGCCAGCCCGTTTCATCGGCTCCCATGGGGCCGCTGTACCCGAAAGGAAGGCGACGCCGGCACCACCCTCTATCTCCACGTCTTCGACTGGCCGCAGGACGGCAAATTGCGGGTGCCGGGACTCAACAGCAGGGTGGCCGCCGCCTCCCTCCTCGCCGGCGGAGCGAAACTGGAAACCACCCGCGACGACACCGGTGTCGTGGTCACCCTGCCGCCGTCCGCCCCGGAGGCCATCGCTTCAGTGATCAAGCTCGAAACCGCCGGCGCACTCGACGTCGAGCCGATCGCCCTGCGTCAGCAACCGGACGGCAGGGTGGTGCTGGAGGTGGAATTCGCCGAGCTTCACAACCCGGGCTACGGCACCCACATCCAACTCGACTCCCATGACGGCCAGCGCCATCTCGGCCACTGGACCGACAAGCGGGCCTGGCTCGAATGGACGTTCAAGGTGAACACGCCCGGCTCCTTCACGGTCACGGCTGATGTCGCCTGCCCCGAAGAATCCGCGGTCGAGACGGGCGTCGACGGACAACTCAAGCGCGCCGCCATCGCCGCTACCGGCGGCTACGAATCGTTCAAGTCGGCCGAGTTGGGCCGGGTCAGCATCGACACCGCGGGCACCCATCGATTCTGCATCAAGCCGGTCGCCGACGATTGGAAGCCCGTCAACCTGCGCACCGTCACCCTGAAACCGGCGGAGTGATGCGTCGCCGCCATCCACGCACACGCTCATGAACCTACACACGATATCGATTGCCATCCTTGCCGCAAGCTGCGCGCCGCTTGCTGCAGCCGAGAAGGCGTACGGCTCGCTGATGACCCGCTGGGGCAAGCAGGTCACCCCGGAGAACGCTTGGCGGGAATACCCGCGTCCGCAGCTGGTCCGCGACCAGTGGCTCAACCTCAACGGCATGTGGGACTATGCGGTCACCGCGATCGACGCCGGGCGTCCCGCCGGCTGGGACGGCAGGATCCTCGTTCCCTTCTGCCTCGAGTCACAGCTCTCCGGCGTCCAGCGCAACCTCGCCCCGAACGAGGCGCTCTGGTACCACCGCAAGTTCAAGCTTGATGCCAAGGACCCGGACAAGCGCCACCACCTGAACTTCGAGGGCGTCGACTACGCCTCGACCATCTGGGTCAACGGCCGCGAGGCGGGCAGCCACCGCGGCGGGACGAACCCGTTCTCGCTCGAGGTCACCGACATGCTCGAGCCGGGCGAAAACGAGATCGTCGTCAAGGTCACCGATGCCACCGGCGGCTGGCAACTCGTCGGCAAGCAGACGCTGAAACCGAAGGGCATCCGCTACACCCGCGTCTCCGGAATCTGGCAGACGGTGTGGCTGGAAACCACACCCCGCACCTTCATCTCGAATCTCGCCATCGACACGAAAGTCTCGCCCGCCGAGGTCCGCATCGAGGCGGCCGTCACCGGCAACGGCTTCAACCGCATCAAGGTGGAACTCGAAGCCGACGGCAGGACGCTCGCGGCCGAGAGCGCGGCCGGCAGCCGCACGGTCACCCTGCCGGTGCCCGACGCCAAACTCTGGAGCCCGCGCTCCCCTCACCTCTACGACCTCGCGGTGACGCTGCTGGACCGCGACGGCAAGGAGGTCGACCGCGTGAAGAGCTACTGCGGTATCCGCGAGGTCGGCAAGCAGCGGGACCCCGACGGCCACCTGCGCTTCACCCTCAACGGCAAGGCCATCTTCCACCTTGGCCCGCTGGATCAGGGATGGTGGCCGGACGGGCTCTGGACGCCGCCGAGCGACGCCGCCCTGCGCTACGACATCGAGTTCCTCAAGCAGGCCGGGTTCAACACGATCCGCAAACATGTCAAACGCGAGCCGCGGCGGTTTTACTATCATTGCGACCACATCGGCATGTTGGTCTGGCAGGATCAGCCGGCCGGCGGCACGAGCCCAAAGTGGGTCCGGCCCAACCACAAGGCGCCGGAGGACGCCGAGTGGCCCGACGAGCATCATGCCCAATGGATGGCCGAGTATGAGTCGATGATCGACGACCTCCACAGTCACCCCTCGGTCGTCGTCTGGGTTCCCTTCAACGAGTCGTGGGGCCAGCACCGCACAATCGAGATCGGAAAGTGGACGATGCGGCGCGACCCGGGCCGGTTGCTCAACATCGCCAGCGGCGGCAACTTCTTCCCGGTCGGCGACATCGTCGATCATCACAGCTATCCGAAGCCGTCGTTCCCCTTCGACCAGGAGCGCTTCGGCGAATACATCATGGTCGTCGGCGAGTTCGGCGGCATCGGCCTCGAAGTCCCCGGTCACCTGTGGAACCCCGGCGCGAAGAACTGGGGCTACGGCGGCCTGCCGAAACAACAGGACGAAATGGAGGCCCGCTACCGCGAGTGCTTCAAAATCCTGGCCGATCTTAAGACCAAGGGCGTTGCCGGGGCCATCTACACCCAGACCACCGATTGCGAGGGCGAGTTGAACGGCCTGCTCACCTATGATCGCGAGCTCAGCAAGATCCCGGTCGAGCGCCTCGCAAAGATCCACGCTACACTCACGGAGTGAACCCCACTTTCGTTCTGCAGAACGAGCCGTCCATCCCCGGTTCTTGGGTTTTCCGGGGGTGGGCGGCAACACATGTGGAAAACGGGGCGATCGCCAGTTGGTGTCTGGCCCGAAGTGGAAACCGGCCAGGCTTGCTCGCAAGCCGAGGAGTCATCTACGCAGGCACTTCGCGGTCCGCGTCCCCTCAGTGAGGCAGGTGCCTTTCTCCGCCGCCGAGAAGCACGGGATTTCGTAACGACCTTACATTTCCCGCGTTCGAGCATTGCTCTCGATGGCGAGGTAGCGAGCGTCCCGTCCGTTCAGCGGGAGGAACGTCTCCCAGAGCTGGTATCCCATGATTGTGAGTGGTTGCACCAATTGGATCTTGACCGGTGATGGCGGGGTGGCAGACACATAAGTAATAACAGAAATAGAGGGATTACGACGATTTCAAAAGCTGGATCTCTCTGAGGTTCGGAACAGAATCTCCCAATTCCATGAGGATTCCATGAAATGGGTGCTGGTGCCATGCCTCGCCATGCGTGACAGTCAAGAAACACAAACCAACCAATGCCCATGAAAGCATACACCAACGAGAACGAGGGGGCGGCCCCTACCGCCCGACCATCTTCAGGGATTCGAACCCATGGGAAGGAATTTGCCGATTCCACACGGATTCCACACAAACGCACCGTAGAACTCGCGGGATTCTGCGGGACGTCCACTGAACCCGACCCGCAAAGATGCCCATGAAACAAGGAAAACCGGAAAAGACGACGGCGGATGACCCTGTCCGCCATGACCCCATTCCTGCGAGCAGGGATGGGGTCATGGCGTTTGGGGCGGGCGGAGAGCCCTGCCGAGCTTTGCGAGGCCGGGTTTGAATTCAGCCGTCGTCTGTGATGACGTCATCGTCGTGCGAGCGCCGCGAGCGAAACTGGAATGGCCAGAACGGAGTGGAGGCAATCCCACCCTCTCCGCCGGGCGCTCGCCCGCCACCAGAAGGACGTGACCATTCGGGGAACGGGTTCCGCTCGGATTTGTTCGCCTCGATCCATTCAGGGCAACCGGATGCTCGATAACGTTTGACAATTCATACGCGATTGGCTTTTTGTGTATGGAATATCGGACGCTATGGGACGAGAAACCACCAAGCTACTACCGAAACACGGGCGGCTTCTGACCGAGATGGGTGAGAATCTGCGGTTGGCGCGGCTGCGGCGTCAGCTCAGTGCCGAACAGGTTGCGGAACGGGCCGGCATCAGCCGCTCGACCCTGCACCTGATGGAAAACGGATCGGCCGGCACGTCTGTGGGCAAGCTCTTGCAGGTCCTGGTCGTGTTGGGCCTCGAAGCCGACCTCTCCCGGCTCGCCGCCGACGATGTGCTGGGGCGCAAGCTGGAGGACGCGCGCCTGGCCGAAACCCGTCGACGCGCACCGAAACGCAAATCGAAGCCGTGAGCCGGGAAATCGAAGTTTGGGCCGACTGGCGGGAGCTGAGTGCCGCGATGCGGATGGGGCATCTGCGCGCGACGCCCAGCCGTGGGAAGGAGGTCTTCTCGTATTCCTACGACCGGGCGTGGCTCGATGCCGGACACGCGCGACAGCTTGATCCCGATCTGCAGTTGTTCAGTGGCCCCCAGTATCTCAATGCCACGGACCGCCCGAACTTCGGGATCTTCCTGGATTCGTCGCCCGACCGCTGGGGACGCCTGCTGATGCAGCGCCGGGAAGCGGCGCAGGCTCGTGAGGAAGGACGTGCCGCCCGGCGGCTTCAGGAGACCGACTATCTGCTTGGCGTGCATGACGAGCAGCGCACCGGCGCGCTCCGTTTCAAGGAGCTTGCCATGAGCGACGCCTGGCAATGCGATGAGCCATGGATGCGCACCCCGCCCTGGGCCTCGTTGCGGGAACTCCAGCACGCGAGCTGGAAGATTCAGGATGATTCCGCGAACGACGATCCCCACTACCTCGAATGGCTCAAGCTGCTGATGGCCCCGGGTTCCTCGATCGGAGGGGCGCGTCCGAAGGCCGGGGTCAAGGATCCGGACGGCGACCTCTGGATCGCGAAGTTTCCCGGCCGGTCCGACACGCGGGACATGGCGGCCTGGGAAATGCTGGTCCATCAACTCGCGGTGAAGGCCGGGTTGAACGTCGCGGAGTCGGAATTGCAGGTATTCGGCGAAGGTCACCGGACTTTCCTGACGCGGCGTTTCGACCGGGTTCCCGGAACCGACGGACGGAAACGCATTCACTTCGCCTCGGCCATGACGCTGCTCGGGCACGCCGATGGGGACGGCCATGACACCGGCGCGAGCTATCTGGGACTCGTCGAGTTCATCGTCCGCCACGGGGCACGACCGGCAGCCGACCTCGCGGAACTGTGGCGCCGGATCGCCTTCTCCATCGCCGTTCACAACACCGACGACCATCTGCGAAACCACGGCTTCCTGCTCACCGACCTCGGGTGGATTCTCTCACCCGCCTTCGACCTGAACCCGGATCCCGATGGGGCCGGACTCAGCCTCAATATCTCCGAGACGGACAACACGCTGAGCTTCGACCTGGCGATGGAGGTGGCACCCTACTTCCGCCTCGATCCGGCGGCTGCGGAATCGATCCTCAAACAGGTCAGGCAGGCCGTGAAATCGTGGCCGGACCACGCGAAGGCACTCGGCATCGCGCGGGTTGAGCAGGAGATCATGGCAGCGGCTTTCGCGGCCTGAATCGGTCCGGAATCGACGTGGGAAACCCGCGCTGACTGGGTGGAAGAAGAGTGGGAAATCGAACCGCGGATTTCCCACCCGGCGGCGGGGCTTCTGGGCTGGTCGGGCTGCATCGGATCGCCCCGCATCGCGACAGATTGGCATCGAAGGCCATGTGTCTGCCGCGAGGATTCACCGCGTTCTCCGATCCGTTATGTGGGAAATCGCAAAATGGAGATTTCACGGAAATTGGACGCCGGTGGGGACATCCCGGCGTGAAGGGGCTTCCCTAATAGATTCCTTTATGCAGGGAGCGGCACCTTCCGGCAGGTGCGGGTGATGCGATGTAAAGACTACGGCGGGAATAGTAGAGAATGACGTGAGCTTGCCGGTGTTCGCTGGCTACTCCTCCGCCCACGATTTCCCGATGCTGTGATGGTGGTATTTCAGAATGGACAGATCGCACCGTCGATAATCGGGTAACCGGTTTCCGGATCGATGTCCTTGGTGTCGGCAGGTGGTGCGATCCTGAGGAACTTGCAGAATGCCTCGGTAGCGGTCTCGCCCGCGGTCCTCGGGTCCTGTCCGGCGTAGAGGGAGCCGACCAGCACCATGCCTGCGTGAACGGCGGCGAGGGTCATCGCGTGGTGATCGACATCCTCCAGGCGGCAGGCAAATTCGCTGTCCTCGTAGTTCCAGCCCGCGAGGACCGCGTCGAGTGAGGCCTGCACCTGACCGAACCACTTCGACAGGGCCGGGAGTCGGTCGCCGACGAATCTGCGCAGGAAGGCGGCGGCAGTGTCTGGATCAATGACATCGCAAAGGCGGCCCGGCTCCTCGCATGCAGGATACGACGGTTCCTGGCTTGGGACGGGCTGGGACGCTTGGGACGTGTTTTTGGCTACACTCAGCGCCTGTACACACTCCTCCTTTTCCCGGTCATCCTGAGGTTGGGATGTGCCTATCGCGCAAGCCTTTGCGAAACCCGTCCCAAGCGTCCCAAGACGTCCCAGATTGATCGGCTTTCCCGCAACCTTCGGCAATGACGCCGAGGCAGGCCGACGCACCCGAATGTGAAACGACCCATGCTTCGGTTCGCCGGCCAGTGCGAAGATTTCCTTGCGGTGATCCTTGCCCGAGGCGCCCGGATAGACAACGCAGCCGAACCGGCCATCGGGCATGATGGCAAGGTGCTCGCCCTTCTCGTCGTGTCCGAGCGCGGCGCAGGCGGGACACCGGGCGATGATCTTGCCGCCGCGTTCCCGGGCGTTCTTCAGCTTCGATAGGTCGAGGCTCATGGTAGGACCTCCGGGTTGATGAATGCCACGCCACGGAAGCCGCGGGCCGACTTGCCGTCGCGCTGGCAGCTGTTCGCCTTCACGGTCTGGAAGAGCTCCAGCATGAGCGAGGGGAGCTGGCGGCCGATCTGGCTTTCCGGCAGTGGATCCCACCCCTGGTCGGGGCAGTAGTGGGCGTAGGCCTGCACGATCTCGCCGACGGTCAGGTCGGAGCCAGGGGACTTGATGACATTCGAGTCGAGGAAGAACCGCAGGCTGTCGCCCTCGGCCAGGAGCGAGTCGACCACGCCCGACTGGCGGGGCGTGAGCCGGATGTCGCCGGTCTCGCGGATGTCCGTCAGGAGCATGCGCAGTCCCTCCAGCGCCCAGTTCAGGATGCCCGGGCCCTCTTCGCTGACGAGCAGTTCGCCGAAGTCGGGAATCTTCTTCTTCGGCGGCGGTGCCTCGTAGCGGACGATCAGCATCCGGCGGCGCCATGCACCCACGTCACCCTGGAGCTTCACCTTGAGTCGGCAGTTCGAAGTCATGAGCATGTTGAACTTTCCCTGGAACTGGAACGACCCGGTGCCGCCCTTCTGTTCCGCGTCGAACCAGTCGCCGCCGACCAGCCCCTTGATGTAGGATGCACCCTTCGAGCTGAGGAAGTTCGCGTCCACGTCCACGCCGACCAGCAGCGTGCGCCGCAGGAAGCGGAACATCTCGAAGCGCTCGTCCAGATGGTCGGTGCGGAGCTGGGTGATGTTCTCGCGGCCGACGAGCGCCTGGAGGACGATGCCGTACTGGGATTTCCCTCGTCCCGGCTCACCGTCGAGGATGACGAAGCGCTGGGTCAGGTTTTCGCCGAGCAGGCACTGGCCGGCCATCTTCTGGAGCAGGACGGCATCTTCCGGGTGGACGGCGGGCAGCAGCAGCTCGTTGAGGAAGCGCGGACAGTCGGCCCTCGGGTCGAAGATGATCGGTGACCGGTTGCGGCTGCGGAAGTCTTCGGAGAACCCGTCTTCGAAGCACTGGTCGCCCTCGAAGCGGAGCATGCAGTTGGCCAGGTGGACCGCTTGCGGCCGGTCGGTGAACGCGTTGCGATGCTCGACGATCCCGCGGAGCTGGGCGACGACCGAGTTGAGGATCCGGTCGGTGCGGAAGTTCTCGAGCAAGGAAAGCGACGGGTCCTTCCGCGAGGTTTCCAGCATCCGGAACGAAATCTCCTGCTTGATCACGTCCGGGGAGATGACCGAGTAGAGACCGGTGTCGCCGGCGTAGCGGAAGAAGCTCCGCTCGTCGGGCTCGTGCAGGACGATGTTTTCCGCGGCGAAGATGGCGGCCCAGTAGGCTTCGTTGATCCCCTTGACGTGGAAGTCGCCGTTTTCGTCCGGCCTGGTGTAGAAGACGGGCACGCCGTAGCGCTCGATGATTTCGGCGTCGGACTGGCCTTCCTCCTCGGGAAGCTCGACTTCGTCCGCCAGCCACGGCAATTCGAGGTCGTCGGGCCAGGCGAGATCGTTGAAGCCCACGGTGACCGGAGGCACTTCGGGCGACCGGGTGTAGCTCATGCCCGCCGGGTGCAGCCCGTGGATCATCGTGCAGACGCCGGTTGAGCGCCATTCGCCCCACGCCGATCCGTCGGCCCGCCTGAGTGCGCTCGGCCCGGGATAGCCGCCCTGGACGCGCACCCAGATGTTGCACCCCCGTCGGCCCCGGCTCCGCAGCGTTTCCCGGAGGTCCGGGTTGAGCGCCAGGAACGGTTCGACCGCCTCGTCGTCATCGATGTCGATCGAACACAGTCCACCGGACGGCTCGCCGGTCAGCACGGCAACATTGCGGTCGTTGGCGAGGTTCTTGAGGTAGCGCTGGTCGGACATCATCTCGATGCCCGTCTTCTGCCAGCGCCTCCACTTCGGGCTCTTCTCGCCCTTGGTCACCCACAGCAGCACCACGTCGTCACCAATCAATCCGCGGAGATGCCGGATGATCGCCGGGGTGGACCCTGCGGACTCGTTGACACCATCGCTACTCACAGACGGCCTCCTTTCCTCGTGATGGGGCTGTGCATATCGAACTGCTCGGCAACGGCGGCGGGAGGTCGGGGGGCCTCCTGCCGCTTCGTGCTTCGGAGGTGGTCGTCGACCGTTCTCGGGAGTCCGTCTTTATCAAGCCAGGGCATCCTTCGACCCGGGCAGAGGGTGGTCGGTTCCTTGCTCACGGTTGATCCTCCCCGGTCGTGGCTTCGTCACCGATGGCGGCACCGCCGACGGTCAGGGCGTCGAGGGCGCGATCAAGGTCGCTCTGACGGTAACGCAGGGCCCGGCCGATCCGGATGAACGGGATCAGCCCCTGGATGCGCCAGGTGTAGAGTTGGCGGGGCCGGATGCGGAGGTATTCGCAGGCTTCGAGGTCGGTCAAAAGCCGGTC
>NZ_JBISBU010000080.1:0-18315 GCF_044385805.1 Haloferula sp. A504 | reverse complement strand
GGGGAGTCGATGCAGGGCGGTCTCGATGGATTCCTCGAGGTCTTCGAGCCCGTCGAATCCCGCGTCGTCAACGGCATCTACCAGCTCACCACCCGGCCCAAGCCGCGCGAGATGCGCAACAAGGTTGGCTGGGTGTTCTTCGACATCGACCCGGCGAAGAACGAACTACGCGCCCTGGAAATCCGCCTCGATGACAAATCGCGGATCAAGACGATCTTCTCCAACACCCGCTACAACCCGGAGATCCCCGACGACCGCTTCCGCTTCGACCTCACCGGCTACAAGGTGCGGTAGCTGCGGCATCCTGCCGCAGGCCGTCACCGCGGCTTCCAGCCGCCCGTCGAGTCCCCCTGCACCACCCCCTTCGCCGCCTCGAATTGGAGCGCCACCTCCGTCCCGGTAAGCGGACGATTCCACAAGGCGATCTCATCCACCCAGCCGGTGTAGGCATCGAAGGTGTCATAGAGATCCCGGCTCGGCTTGCCGAAGCGGACGAATCTGCCTCTGAAGCGGCCGTCCTCCAAGGAACGCGACTCCGCGTCGCGGGCGTTCAGGCTCCCGTCGATGTAGAGGTCCACCGACGACGGACCCCAGCTCGCGACGACATGGTGCCAGCTTCCGTCGGCGATGTTTCGTGCGGATGACACGGACACGTCGTCATCACCATTCTCGATTTCGAAGAGAACCCGCCCGGACGCGGTGAGGCGGGCATGCAGGGCGGCCTCGTCCGGAACTCTCCGCTCCCCGGTGCCCGCACCAGCCAGCCAAAGAATCTCTTCCCGCGGCGTGTCCGCGGGATTGCGACGGATCCAGAACGATACGGCTCCCTCCCGGCGCTTCACCCCATGCAGACCATCCAACCCTGCCACCACGGACTGATCGCTCCCGCCTTCCATGAACAACGAACGATTCGCCGCAGGAAACCCATCGAAGGATTCCAGGGGGCCGATCCCCGGCTCCCCCGCTCTCACCTTTTCCGCCAAGAAGCCGGTGGAACTTCCACGGACCCGATTGGCCAACCGGCGATCCGCAGCCTCGTCGTCCAATGTCCAGTAGCCCGCTGGGGCCTGTCCCATGACGGCGGCACGATAATCCGCGGGTCCTGAAAGCAGGGTCGGCATGTCCGGGAAGGGATCGACCGCCGGGTCGATCTCCCTGGTCTTCCCGTTCCCCTCGACGACGAAGGCCGTGCCCGGTTGATCGAACCCCGCCACCCGTGTGCCCCCAGGCCGGTCCAGAACCTCGACCCGGCCCTCGACGAGATGCACCTCCACCGGGCCCTCCACCGGCACCCGCACGCCAAAACGCGTGCCGACGTCACGGATCTGCAGCCCCGCCGCCTCAACCTCGAAACCCTCGTCCGAGCTGCCCGTGTCGAGCCACAGCCACCCGCTCTTCAACCACGGACGCCGCAGCGAGGGGAAAGCGACCTCGGCCGGCCCTCGCAACGCCAGCAATTCCCCGGAATCCAATGCCAACCTCACCGTTCCGGATGCGACTTGCACCGTCGAGCCCTCCACCACATCGACCGGGCCGCCCCTCGCTTCTTGGGCGACGCCATTGACCGTCCACCGGGTTTGGGGCGAGACCGCCGCCTCCAGGATTCCGGGCTCGGGTCGCGCATCCTCCACTTCGTAGCAAACCTCGGCCGCATCCTCGATCAGGAGGTGCAGCGTTTCCTCGGGCACCGACCAAACCTTGCGCCGCTTCTGGTCCCGCCACAGGGCCATCACCTTGAACCGCGCCACCGAGAACATCCACGCCTTGAAGTTCGTCCCGACCTCGAACTTCGGGAAAGGAATCGGTTGGGGTTGCTCCGCAGAGAACAACGGGACGGGGTGTGATCGGGAATGACCCAGCCGGTTGTAAGCCGAGATGCATGCGGTCCGTAACCGCGACCATGAGCAAATGGATCGCGCTCGGACTGATGACTCTGGGAATGGTGCAATCGGGCGGGGCAGAGCCGTCGAAACCCGCGGCTCCGGCGGAGACCAAGAAGGTGGTCTTTCTGGCAGGGGCTCCGAGCCATGGCTACGGAGCGCACGAGCATCGGGCCGGATCGCTGTTGCTCGCCGGTCAGTTGAACAAGCACATGAGCGAACAGCTCCACGCCGAAGTCCACCTCGCCAAGGACTGGCCGGGCAATGCCAAGGTCATCGAGGACGCGGATGCGATCGTGTTTTACTGCGACGGGGGGAAGAAGCACATGGCCAACCAGCATCTCGAGGGCCTGGATGTGAAGTTGAAGGACGGCTGTGGCCTCGCCTGCCTGCACTACGGAGTGGAGACCACCAAGGGACCCTCTGGAGACAAGTTTCTCGAATGGATGGGAGGATACTTCGAGCCGCATTGGTCGGTGAATCCGCATTGGGACGCCGAGTTCAAGGAGCTGCCGGATCACCCGATCACGCGCGGTGTCAAGCCCTTCACGATCCGAGATGAGTGGTATTACCACATGCGCTTTGTCGAAGGGATGAAAGGGGTGACGCCGATTCTTTCCGCTCATCCGCCGGCCGAGACGCTGAGTCGGAAAGACGGTCCCCATTCGGGAAATCCACACGTCCGGGAAGCGATGGCGAAAGGCGAGATCCAGCACGTGGCGTGGGCCTACGAACGCCCGACGGGTGGTCGTGGTTTCGGATTCACCGGCGGCCACTTCCACCGCAACTGGGCAAACGACGACTTCCGCAGGATCGTGCTGAACGCCATCACTTGGGTGGCGCAGGCCGAGGTTCCGCCGGGAGGGGTTCCCTCGGATCCGGTGACGGAGGCTGACCTTGAGAAAAATCAGGACTTCCCAAAGCCCCAGCCGGAATGAAAGTAACGCCATCCTGCTGGTACCTGTTTTGCACATTTTGATCTTCATGAAACACTTCCCGATTTTGCTCGCAATCGTCCTCACCGGATTCACGCAGGCGAAGCCACCGAACATCGTCATCATCCTGTCCGACGACCAGTCCTGGACCGACTACGGGTTCATGGGACATCCCGAGATCAAGACTCCCCACCTTGATCGACTCGCCGAGGAGAGTGCGACCTTTACGCGTGGGTATGTGCCGACCGCCCTGTGCCGACCCGCGCTGATGTCGATCGCCACCGAGCTCTACGCCCACCAGACATGCATCACGGGAAATGATCCGGCTCCGACTCCGGCGAACAAGGCCCATGAAATGGCCGAGGGGAAGACGGCGAAGGAGATCCTGATTTCCAATATCGACAGGCACGGAGCGCTGCCCAAGTGGCTGTCGCAGGAGGGCTACTTCAGTTTTCAGTCAACCCCCTTTTCCCCGCCCTCCGGCCCAGCCCAACGGCTGTTTCAGGGCCCTGCCTCAGAAGCAAATTCCTAGCAGTCGGCCGCGAAATCGCAGTCCGGATCTGGTGCAGATTGAATGGCACCTGACTCGCGCGCATCACGAGTGCCGAAAGGAACCACCGCTACCAGCAAAACTTCAAATTTTGGGACCGACTCTGACGGCGACAACAGGTGCATTGGAAATCCAGAGTGTCATGCCTCAGCATCCCGACCTTCTGCCGACCCGGCGCTCTCTGATCGTGAGGGCCAGCAGCGGCCCTGACGGCAAGCCGTGGGAGGACCTCCTGAAATACTACGATTCCTTCATCACCAAGATCCTGTTGCGGATGGGCTTCCGGGACATGGATCTCGAGGATGTCCGGCAGCAGGTTTCGCTCAAGCTGTGGCAGGGACTCGGCTCCTACCAACCGGACGAGGGGAGAGCCCGCTTCCGCAACTGGCTCTCCACCCTGATTCGCAACTGCGCGATCGACTGGATTCGCGCGCATCGATGGCAACACGCGGAAACCTCCCTCGAATCGGAGGACTTGGAGCGCATGGACCCGGAGAGGCCGGAGATCGAAGGCATGATCGAGCAGGAGTGGCAGCGACACGTCGTCGACCTTGCCATCGGCAACCTGAGGCAGGTGTTCTCCGGCAAGGCGTTGCAGGTGTTCGCTCTTTCACTCAGGGGAGAGTCCGTCGACTCGATCGCCGAGCGCCTGAAGCTGCGCAGGGAGAGCGTCTACGTGCTGAAAACCCGGGTGAAGGCGCGCGTCCGCCTGGAAATCGCGCGGCTGCAACTCGAATTGGAGGGGCATCCCGATGAGTGAGCCCGATGAATTGTACGAGCAGTCACTGCGCGAGATCGGCGCTCATGCCGGGGCGCTGTACGCCGAGGCCGCGGAGCAGGGCGGAGAACTGGAGAGCCGGGATGATTCCGCCCCGCTGTTTCACGCACTGAAGGAGATCCGCGATCGCTACGAAAACGCCGAACGCATCGCCCGTGGCGGAACCAAGGAGGTCTGGCGGGTGCATGACCGGCGCTCGACCCGCGACGTCGCGATGGCCAAACCCCTTCCCTCCCTGGGTGAGAACGACTACGACGCCTTCCTGCGGGAGGCCCACATCACCGCTCGCCTCGACCACCCCGGCATCGTCAAACTCTTTGACATGGGCATCGATGCGGACGGGCGCCCGTTCTTCACCATGGAGCTCAAGAAGGGACGTTCGCTGCGACAGTTGCTGCAGGAGGCTCGCGATGGCGCCGATTTTCCCCTGTCCCAGCGGCTCTCCATCCTGCGCCGCGTCTGCGAGGCCGTCGCCTACGCCCACTCCCGGCGCGTCCTGCACCTGGATCTCAAGCCGGAGAACATCCAGGTCGGTGAATTCGGCGAGGTGCAGGTCTGCGATTGGGGCATGAGCCTGGTGCTGCGGCCCGACGCCGGGGAATTGGAGGAGACGGAAGTGCTTCTCGATCCCGATCTCTACGGGCCGCTGCTGATGCACTCCCGCGGCACCCCGGGATACATGGCCCCCGAGCAGTCCGAACCCGGACGACCGAAGTCGATTGCCATGGATGTGTATTCACTTGGCTGTCTGCTGCAGGAACTGCTGACCTTGCAGGCGCCGGATCACACGCAGGCTCCGTCCAAGCCCGGCGACGACGTGCTTGGCTCCATTGTCACCAAAGCCTGCCGCAGGAATCCCGCGGAGCGCTACCCTACCGTGTCCGGCTTGCATCACGACTTGACCCGCCATCTCAGCGGCTACAGGACCTCCGTCGAGAGGGCCGGCTTCCTGCGGGAAGCGCAGCTGTTTTATGGCCGGCACCGCAGCGCCTGCCTGCTGGTCGCCGCGCTGCTGCTGCTTGCAGCGATGGGAACGGCCGTGTTCATCCAGCAGCTCCGCCAGAGCCGCGAGGACGCCGTGGCAGCACGGGTGGCGGCCGAGCGGGCCCGGGAACTCTACCGCAGCCAGAAGCTGCAAGCCGAAACCACCCTTCATGACTATCTCGCTGCCATCGACGAATCCGATCGCCGACTCGAGGAGCAGGCGCAGATGACGGCCCGCTCGGTCGTCCGCCTGACCCGCAAGCCCTTCCCGACGGACGAGGACGGCTTCCCGAGAATCGTCGCGGAAGGGCGGCAGCGACTCGACCGGGTTATCGCGCTCAACCCGCCGCCCGAGTCGCCCGTGTGGTTTCAGAAATTCTGGCTGCTGTTTCTCGCACAGGACTTGAGGGGCGCGCTCAGCGTCGCGGGTGGCGATCTGGAACCGGTGCAGGATCTCGTCGCCCTCGCCCACAAGCATCTCCCGGCTCAGCCGGACTCCGGGCCGTTACCGGCCGCCGCATTCGGGCAACTGATGCGCGATCTCATCGCCCTGCGGGAGCCACACCGCACCCCCCTCATGGAGCGCATGCTGGTCTATGACATGAGGTTTCCGAGGACCGATGCCGAGCGGGCAGCCATCCTGCGCGAGGTCCTCGCCGCGATGAATCCGGATGCGCCGGAGGTCAACCTCCTCTTCGAACCCCGGCAACGGTCGGTCGAGGTCCAGGGCTCCGAGGTTCGCACACTGTCCCTGCGAGCCTGGCACGACTGCTCCAATCTCAGCCTGTTGCGTTTCCTCAAGCCCCGCGAGGTCCTGTTGCGGGGAACCAAGCTGGCGGACCTCGGGGAACTCAATGGCCTGCAGCCCCTCAGAATCGACCTGCGCGACACCGAGGTCACCGATCTCCAGCCGCTGGCCGGGATGCACTACCTGCAGCAGGTCCTGGTGACGCCGGGACGCTTCACCGAGCGGCAGCTCTCCATTCTCAAGGAGCGGGACTGACCCCGAGGCAAGCCCTGAACATAGCGGCCCCGGGGGATGTTGCGGGTCCATTGGGAAGAAATTTCGAAAAAAATCGCCGCAGCTGTTTCGATTCCCCGGCCCGGCGCGTTCCTCCCTGTAGATTCATCCTGTGCGGGCATTTCTGCGGAGGCAGCATATGCCTAATCCTGCATACCGGGTTCAAGAAACAGAAATCATGAAACTCCCTCAACTCCCCATGTTCTCCCCCATCGCCTCGCTCGGTCTCATCGGCTTGACGATCTGTGTCCTGTCAATGCCATCTCACGCAGCCACTGTTCTGGTTGGCTTTGATACGTTTCCTAATGCCACAAACAACCAAACGGTCAACATCGCAGGATTCACGGGCACCCTGACCAACGGGGTCGGTTCCCGGGGTGATGGCTCAACGGACGGCACTTACGGCACATTTGGCTCAGGAGCCTCCACAACGACCTCCCCGAATGGCTCAGTCAGCATCAGGAACGGCACGATCACCCTGGTTCTGACCAACAACTCGGGAACCACCTACAACCTGTTGGCCTATTATTTTGACGTCACCGACAAGGGGAGTGACAACACGCCGGAGGATTTGGCCTTGTCCATCTCCGGCGGCATGTGGATCAGCCGCGACGGACTCTCGACCTGGGAACAGGTCACCCAGGGCAGCCAGTATCCGAAGGTGGCCGGCGAGGGCTACTTCGAGGATCCGGTGATCTGGCGGACCGAGGTCCAGTACCACCTGATCGTCAACAACTGGCACGGACGCATCGCCTACCATCTCCGCTCGAAGGACGGATTCCACTGGAAGACGGATCCGGGTGAGGCCTACACCACGGACTTCGCCGTCTCGGAGGATGGAGGTTCGGAGGAATGGTACAA
Source organism: Haloferula sp. A504 (assembly GCF_044385805.1). Classification (NCBI taxonomy): domain Bacteria; kingdom Pseudomonadati; phylum Verrucomicrobiota; class Verrucomicrobiia; order Verrucomicrobiales; family Verrucomicrobiaceae; genus Haloferula; species Haloferula sp. A504. Next base: position 11,306 of record NZ_JBISBU010000080.1, on the reverse strand, counting down.
GTATGAGCGGATGAGGGTGCTCCAGGACGAGCACCGCCGCGCGATCCAGGCCAACTTCGCGGTGATCGACTTCAACAAGTGGGAAGACAAACCCAACGACATCCACAGCTCGAAGAACATCTCCATCCCGCTGACTCCCGGCCGGCTCCTGACGCTCGACCACGAGGACAAGATCACCGATGCCACCCCGGAGGTCCGGGTGCGGATCGCGGCCGAGCCCGGCTTTGGTCCGCATCAGGACATCGACCTGAAGAGCCTGCGTTTCGGCGCACCCGAGGAAGTGAACTTCGGACGCGGTGCGGCTTTGCTGAGAACCGAGAAGGCCGGAAAGGATCTGGTCGTAGTCTTTCCCGGAAAGGGCTGTGGCTTCGCCGACCACAATTTCGCCGGCAAGCTGCTGGGCAAGACCTCCAAGGGGAAACTGCTATTCGGCTATTGTCGCCTGCCTTGGGTCGACTACGAGGAACCCATGCTGACCGTTCGCCGTCCCGAGGCCGCGGTGCGGGAGGGACGGATCGTCCTGCGGATCGAGGTATCCAACCACGCCTCGGCGTCGGAGGAGTCCGAGCTGAAGATCGAGGCCGACGGGATGCCGCCCGTGTCCGCGCCCTGCCCGCCGCTCAAATCCGACGCCAAGACCATGGTGGAGGTGCCACTCCCCGAGGCATACCACCCCGGACAATCCCACGACCTCAGGATCACCACCGGTCTCGACCTGCAGCAACCCACCGTGTTCGTGGCCAGGGGGTTCGAGTTACCGAAGCGGTGAAGGATGGACCGCTTCCGAGTCACGAGGATTGATCTCATGAATCGAGATGATGCAAGTCTACGACCGGGATTTCGCGCTACTGTCTGCCTCGGAGCCTTCAAAGGCCCGCGCGCGAGTGGACTCGCGCGGGCCGCCTGCGGCAGCAGCGAATCGTCACTTCGTCACGATCCGATACACGAGCCCCGCCTGGTGGGGATCCTTCCCGGGAGCGGACAACTCCAGACCCTTGTCGGATTGCTTCCAGTCGATCTTGTCTTCGGAACCCAACACACTGACCTCCCTCACCTCGATGTTGTTGAAGGCTTCAATCACCAACCGAGCCTGTGGCGGCTTGGTGCAGATCGCGTAGACCGTGTTCCCCTTGGCAGTGAAGTAAACCGAGTCTCCCTCGCTGTGGACCCGCCACTCGGAGGCACCGCGAATGGCCTCTTCGTTGATTTCCATCCACTTCCCCGCTTCCAGCAAGCGGTCGATGCAGGGCTGGGGAAAGGTCCCCTCCGCCGTCGGCCCGACGTTGAGCAGGTAGTTGCCGCCCTTGCTCACGATGTCCGCGAGGCGGCGGATGATCTCATCGGGCTCCACCCACTTGTGGTCGTTCCTGTTGTAGCCGTAGCTGGTGTTCATTGAGCCGGGGTTCTCCCATTCGAAGTCGACGGAGTTCTCAAGGATCTTGTTGTCGCCCGAGGAAATGTAGTCGCAGTAGGGCGGCGGGATCTGCTTGGGAAAGACCGGGCTCCAGATCCGGCTGTTGATGATCGTGTCCGGACTGAGATCACGGATGGCGTCGTAGGTGCGCTTGATCTGGTCCGGACTCTTCATCTCGATGGCGTCGAACCAGAGCAGGTCGATGTCGTACTGCGTGATGAGTTCCTTCACCTGTGGCAGGGCGATTTCCTCAAAGTAACGGTCGAAGTCCTCGTCGGTGGAGTCCGGAAAATCCCAGGTGTTGGTCTGCTTGTAGCGGTTGCCCTGACCCGTCGGACGATACCAGTCGCGATCGACCGAATAGTAGACTCCGAAGTGCAGCTCGGCGCGGTGGCACGCTTCCTCGAGTTCCTTGATGATGTCGCGGCGGAAGGGCGTGGCATCCATCACGTCGTAGTCCGTGACCTTCGAGTCGAAGAGGCTGAAGCCGTCGTGGTGCTTGGCGGTGATCACCACGTATCTCATGCCGGCCTGCTTCGCCACCTCGACCCAGGCATCGGCGTCGAAGGACTCGGGGTTGAAGCGCTTGCCAAGCTTTGCGTATTCCTCGCGGGGGATCTTTTCGCTGAACATGATCCACTCGGAATACCCATGGTCGTAGACCTTGTCCTTCCAGGTGCCGGCCGGGATGGCGTAGAGGCCCCAGTGGATGAAGAGCCCGTAGCGGGCGTCCCGCCACCATCCGATACGCTCCTGCCGGGCCTTCTCAAGGTCGACGGCAGCCTCCGGCGGCGGACTGGCAGGCGAGGATTCCGCGAGGACGGGCAGAAAGAGGAATCCGGTCGCCAAAGCGACCCTTGCCAACGCTTGTCGGGCCTTCATGCAGGGATGACTTCAACCTCCGTGACGGGGTTGAGCAAGAATTTCGTCACGGAAGGCCCCCGCGACCACAGTCGCGCATCGCCCGCCCCTGAAGCGCCAGCGGGCTCGCGCCGTCCGTTCCCGAGCCCTATCGTCGAAATTCCGTGATTTCCGTGCCTTCCGTGGTTCTTATCTCCCCGTCAACCGCCTCACCCATCACCCATGAAACTCCTCCTTTTCACCGCCCTCCTTGCGTCTCCGCTGCTCGCCGAGGACGTCTTCCCCGGTGCCGATGAGAACTCGCCATCCCGTGCCCACTACTTCTCCTGGATCAACAACACCAACGAGGGCGCCACCATCGAGCAGACCGCGGCCAACATGGGCTTCTTCCAGTGGCTGCACGACGAATACGGCATGGTCCTCGACCTCTACGCCTTCGACGCGGGCGCGGTCGACGCCCCGCAATACTACGGCAGGCCCGACACCCGGAAGTTCCGGACCCAGTTTCCCGACGGCTTCGGCCCCGCCGCCCGCATGGCGGAGGGCTTCGGCGGACGCCTCGGCGTCTGGCTCGGGCCCGACGGCTTTGGCGACACCGACGAGGAGAAGCAGGCCCGCATCGACTTCCTCGTCTCGCTGTGCCGCGATGACAATGTCGAGTTGTTCAAGATGGACGCCGTCTGCGGCCAGCTCCGCGACGAGAAGCAACCGGCGCTGATCGAGCTGATGAAGGAAGCCCGCAAGCACCAGCCCGACCTCATCATGCTCAACCACCGGCTCAACCTGGGGCCGGCCGAGCCGTACGCGACCACTTTCCTGTGGGAAGGCGCCGAGACCTACATCGACGTCCACATGGCGAACACCATGACCGCCACGCACAACCGGGCGAAGGCACTGAGCCGCGGCCTGCCGCCGGAGCTCAAGCGCCTCGCCGAGGACCACGGCGTGTGCCTTTCCTCCTGCCTCGACTACTGGGCCGATGACCTGATCCTCCAGGCCTTCAACCGCTCGATGATCCTCGCGCCGCAGCTCTACGGCAGCCCCTGGTTCCTGCGCGACGACGAGTATCCGAAGCTCGCCCGCATCTTCAACCTGCACCGCAAGTATCGCGACATCCTGGTCAAGGGGATGGTCCTGCCGGAGGAGGAGTATGGCCCCCACGCCGTGTCGCGTGGCGATGAAAGCACCCGCCTGATCACCTTGCGCAACCTGACCTGGGAGCCGGTCAACTACGAGGTCGCGCTCGACGACAGCATCGGCCTCACCGCGAAGGGCGGACGCGAGGCGCGCCTCTTCCACCCCTACGAGGAGATCCTCGGCAAGGACCTCAAGGCCACCGACACCGTCGAGATCACCGTTCATCCCTTCCGTGCCGCCCTGCTGCTCGCCACCACCGCGGGCTGCGACGAGCCCGCCCTGGCCGAGGGACCGTATCGCGTGATCAAGAATGTCGAGGGTCAGGAACCGGTGATCGAAAAGCTGGTCCCGCTCGACCTCGAGAAGCCCTGGCACCGCAAGCTGGCCGACCTTTCGCCGACCGAACTGCCCGAGGACTGGGTGGGCCTCTACGAAGCGACCGTGTTCGCCGCCGACAACAACGCGCTCGAGCTGCGCAGCCTCGAGCGCTCCGGCCCGACGGAAATCCCGGCGGTCGACGAGGCCCGGCAGGCCTTCCTCGACCAGCCCTTGATGCAGGCCCGCGCGCTGTCCGGCCGCTACATGTTCGACGGCGATCCGACGACCGTCTTCGATGTCTTCGTCCGCAACCGCGACATGCGAATCTCCGACGGCGCGCTGCGAGTCGACTTCGCCACTCCGTCCAGCTTCGACCGCCTCGCGATCCACACCCAGGCGCTCGACAGCACGCTGATCAAGAACGAGCAGCTCGGTGCCCAGTTCAGCACCAATCTGGTCGAGTGGGTCCCGGCCGATGAGCTGATCGTCCACGGCGACACGCTCAACGTTTATCCGCCCGAGGGCGACTGGCGCTATTTCCGCATGCCCATGGCCCCCGAGCGCATCGCCGAAATCGAGGCCTGGCGAGGTGACCTCGCGCTGCCCCGCGACGACTGGCGCGGCAGCAACCTTTTCGCCCACCCCGCGGCGCGGCCCGCCGACAAGGCGTGGTCGGCCACGGTGACCCTCGACGAGATCACCCCCACCTCCTACCTCTGCGTCGCCATCGAGGGCGAACACGGCGAGGAGGGCGCCTATGCCGCCCTGCGCGTCGATGGCAAGCCGGTCGGCGCGCCGTCCCGCGCGACGTCCTACCCGTCCAACACCTGGGAATACCCGGTGCGCCGCAGCAAGACCGGTTTCACCTACTTCTTCCCGCTCGACGCCTCGCATGTCGGCAAGGAAGTCGAAGTCGTGGTGCTCGGCATGAAGGATGGCGGCAAGGATCTCAAGCCGAGAGTCTGGATCACGGCCCGCGACCTGCCATTCCGGAGCGAGCGGCCCTGACCATGGCAGAGGATTGGCGTCCGCCACCAAATTTTCCCACTTGTCCGAAAGTCCGGAAGTGGCTGCCGGGTAGTGAGATATCAACAAGCTCCAATTCGAACTTTGTCATGAAATTCATCCATCGCCTGCTCGCGGCAGCCATTCTCACCATCCCTCCTGCCCTGGCCGAGCAACCGGTCAAGGTCTACATCCTCGCCGGCCAGTCGAACATGGTCGGCATCGGCCAGGTCACCGGAGGCGGCAGCCGCTGGGGCAAGGAGTTCGTGGATCCCGTGCTCTCGGTTTACGAGGGCGACTACGATCCGCAGACCGACTACGACAAGCTGGAGCCGGTCAAAACCGTGAAGCTCGAGGAATTCGGTGGCGTGAAGCCCACCCCCTACCCGGGCGGCGGAACCCAGATCGTGCGCGGCAAGCTGGTGCCGACCCAGACCGGGGTCTTCGAATTTCGTCCCGGCTACGGCGACTCCGAGCACAACATCATGGAGGTCGCCGGCACCGAAGTCTATCGCAAGGAACCGGGCGGCGAGGCCAGCCGCACCCCGATCCAGCTGACACAAGGCAAGGAGGTTCCCTTCAAGATCACCTACCTCACCGCGGGTGCCAACGGACTTGGCTGGTATGCGCGCCTCGACATTCCGGGCACCCTCTCAACCCTCGTGAAACAGCAGGGCAAGTTCCCCTACCTCATCGACGAGCAGGGCAACTGGGTCTCCCGCGACGACGTCTGGTACAAGGGCGTGGTCACGGCCACCGCAGACAAGTGGCTCAGCGTCGGCTGCGGCGCGGGCGGCAACAACATCGGGCCCGAACTCGGCTTCGGCCACCTGCTCGGCGACCACCACGACGAGCCCGTGCTCATCCTCAAGGCCTCCCAGGGCAACCGCTCGCTGGCCTGGGACTTCCTCCCGCCCGGCAGCGAACGCTACGAGGTCGGCGACACCGTCTATGCCGGCTACAAGGATTCACCGTCCTCGTGGAAAAAGGGCACCAAGCCCGAGCCGATCAACTGGTATGCCGGCAAGCAGTACGACGACTGCTTCGGCGAAGCCAAGAAGGTCCTTGCCAACTTTGATGCCTCCTTCCCCTTCTGGAAGGGTCGCGGCTACGAAATCGCCGGCTTCGGCTGGTGGCAGGGCCACAAGGACACCGGCAGCGAAATCACCGCCGGACGCTACGAACAGAACCTCGTCCATCTGATCAAGACCCTGCGCAAGGAGTTCGAGGCACCCGACGCACCCTTCGTCGTCGCCACGATCGGCTTCGAAGGCCACAAGATGGAAGGACCCACCCTCACCGTGGCCAACGCCCAGCTCGCCGTGGATGGAGACAGCGGCAAGCATCCCGAGTTCAAGGGCAACGTGAAGACCGTGGACACCCGCGACTTCTGGCCAGATCCCGAGCAGTCGCCCAAGAACCAGGGCTTCCACTACCACCAGAACGCCGGCACCTACATGCAGGTCGGCGAAGCCATGGGCAAAGGCATGCTCGAGCTGCTGAAGGGGAAGTGACTCAGTCGGCGGGCCGGGAGCGATTCACTGACAACTCCAGGTATCCGGTCGCGGGATCCATCTCGCGGCAAAATTCCCAGCCCGGCAGAATTCCCATCACGATTTCCGCGGTCGTGCGAACGGTCGCGCCTTCCTTGAGGTGGCCACCCACGACCCGCCCGTCGCCGTCGGAAACCGCGATGTGAAGGTGCGAGCCGCCGGCTGAAAGGGTGCCGCCAAGGCTCAGGATCTCCAATGGTCCGGAGATCGGTGTCGCGACATCCCGGTCGGCGAAACGGATCGTGGCCAGGTCCAGACTGCCGATGCCCGTCAGCACGACCGCCGCGGACCAGCCCTTTTCGATCACAAGCGCATCGAGAGCGGCCTTCAGGTCCGCACCGGGTGGCAGTCTCAGGGGAAAAGTCTCCATGTCGCGGCCATCCTAGGCAGGCAACCCGTCCCCTGCCAGCACGTGAACAGCCCGGCGAGGGGCTCGTGTTTCTTGGCCGATTGATTCGAATAGAATCCCCCGCCAAGCCGTCGGAGGGGTCGAGCGATGAAATGGATTCCCCTCTTATGCGTGGCGCTGGCCACCGGCGCGACGGCGGCGACGGACTCGCTTGCCGAGCTGCGCAGACAGGTCACCGAACAGGAACGTCAGATCCGCCAACTCGAGGTCGAGAACGCCCGGCTCCGCTACATGCTGACCGAGGCCGACACCCACAGCGGTGATCCCCTCTACGGGACAAAGGTCTCGGGCCGGCCGGGTGGCGGCACCGATTCGAAGCCGGAGGTCGGTGAATTCTACATCGTCAGCGAGGGCGACACCCTGTCGGAGATCGCCGCGGCGAAAGGGGTGAGCCTCGAAGCGCTGGCGGCCGTGAACCGGCTCTCAGACCCTTCCACCATCCGGCCCGGGCAACGGCTCCAACTGCCGGAGCGCACGGCTCGCGAACCGCGCACCGCCGTCGTGGAAACCAAACCCGAGCCCGAACCCGAGGCTCCACGCCGCGAGCTGAATCCCCACCGCCACACCGTGCGCGCGGGCGAGAACCTCTACCGGATCTCGCTTCGCTACGGGATCGATCTCGAGGAACTCCTCGCCGCCAATCCATCGGTCGACCCCCGCCGCCTCCGCATCGGCCAGCAGGTCCGCATCCCGAGCTCCGAGCCGATGCTTGCAGGTGGGGGATGATCGGAACTCACTTGAGGTGACGCAGCTCAACGCTGCCGGTCGCGCCCTCAAGCTGGGTGATCATTTCCTCGACCCGATCGGTGATGGGCTGCAGTCCCTTCGCCTCGCGATGCTTCGAGAGGCCGTCGCGGAGCTGCTTGAGTTGCGGAATCATCGGCTTGGCGGCCGGACCATACATCTCGAGGGCATCGAGGCACTGGCTGATGCGGGACCGCTTGTTCCAGCGTTCGAGGTCGAGGAAGGCGAAGCAGAGCGGAATGCCCTCGGCGATGCGGTGCTTGGCGAAGAGTCGCAGACCCGCCAGGCGGATGCCGTCGGCGAACATGATCCCGCTCGGCGAGGGGTTGACGATGGCGTCGCGGATGGCGGGCAAAAGGGGTTCGAGCTCCTCGTAAGCAAGCTTGTCATAGACTCCCCCGACCGTCCCACGGGCACGCCCGTCCTCGTTCTTCAGCCCCGCGACCACCGCCTTGCCCAGCAGCTCGCGATCCACGCCGTCGATCGACTTCTTGAGAATGCTCCCGAACACGATCGAGCACAGGAACCGCTGCTCCATGCCACGCGGGTCGGCATCGGTCGGGCCGACCAGCACCATCTCCAGCAGCTGCGGCACGGCCTCCATCGCCGGTTCACCGATCCCGGCGAGGGCCTCGGCCGCCTGCACGCGCAACCACATGTGCTCGTGGCCCAGGGTCTTCCGCAGCGCCGGCACGGCGTCCCCACCGCGGGCTCCGAGCTTGGCCAGCGTCTGACACGCTCCCAGGCGTTCCTCGAGCGTTCCGGATTCGAGCATGCGCACCAGCGCCTCGATCGAGACATCCTCCTTCTTCGCCAACGCCATGGCGGCACGGTCGCGGATGACCGGCGACCAACTTCCCAGGCGCTCGAAGAGCACCTCGGAATTCAACTCGAGATAACTCGCGATCCGGTTGAGGTTGTCCCAGCCCCTTCCGTCGGCAACAAGCTCGGCGGCCTGCTCCGCATCGAGCTGGGGCGTCGCGACCCGTCCGCGCCCGGTGATGCGGAGCACCTTGCGCGGCATCGCGTAGGCCAGCAGGTAGGTGCCGCTCGCATCCCAGCCCTTGTACTTGTCGGGGCCCGCGCTCGGCGGTCCCTGGTGGGGAAAGGTTCCTTCCGCCGTGCGGGCGAGATCGTAGTACCATGCCCCGAACTCCTTCATCCACTGACCCGTGGCATGCGGTCCGGAGCGGGCGATCGACGGCATCGCCCACAGGACGTTGAAGAAGTTCCCGGTGTGGCCGGTGTCGCGCTCGTTGCCGTGGGAGGCGATGCTCATGCGACCGAAAAACTCGGCGTTGTCCTTCTCGTCGAGCAGGTCGAAGAGCACGGCACTCATGCCGCACTTGCCGTTGTCCTCGTGCATCTGCATCCACGGCGCGTGGTCGCCATAGGGCACCGCGCCCTTGCCGACGTAAAACCGCAGCAGCTTCGCACTGCGCTCGATCGCCTCGGCCACCTCCGGGTCATCGACGCCTGCCTCGCGCGCCAGCACCAGACCATTGGTCAGCACCGCCCCCGGGGAATTCATCATGCCGTAGCCGACCAGACGTCCGTCATCCCCGGCAAACTTGTGGCCCCACGAGCCGACGATGCTCTGCCCCTTGGCCGCCTCCACGGCGATCCGGCGCAGGCCGGGCATGACCGACTGGTCCCCCGTGACCATCACGTACTCGGCCAGCATCACCGCCAGGTGGCCATACCACCACGTGGCCATCGACTCGGTCGAGTAGCCCGCCCCCCATTCGGCCTCACGCTTGACCAGCGGAAGATACTTCTCCTCGCCACTGGCAAGCAGCGCGAGGGCATTGAGCGACCGGGTGATCGGATTCCCCCGATACGAGGGGTCCGCCATCTCGGCGGCGAGGGCCTCGAGCCCCTGCTCGAGAATCTTTTCCGACTTCTCGCAGTCATAGGGCGCAGTCGCGCTGTAGGTGCCCAGCACCGGCAGCTGGATCGTCACCTCCGCGGTCTCGCCATCCCGCCAGCGCGTGACGACGAACTTCCCCGCGCCCTCCTCGGTTTCGGCCCGGGTGAGCGCCTTGCCGAACTCGGTGCGCGGGTCGTGGGAGAAGGGCTCACCGCCGACGCCGAGGATCACGTCGCCGACCTTCATCACGCCATCGGCGGGGGTGCCCTTGGTCACGCGCGTGACGCGGATCTGGCGGGCCTTGAGGGTCGTCAGCCGTTCGCTGTACATCCAGCCGCGCATGCCGGTGGCACCGAGGTTCCAGTCGTGATCGGCTCCCTCGGGAATCGCGTCGCCCTTGGTGAAGTCCGGGTTGCTCAGCTTCGCCCCGCGGGCGGCGGGGAGCGAGGTGGAAAGGGTGAGGAAAAACAGGGTGGCGAGCGTGGTCGCTCGGGCTGGGTTGATGTTCATGGGCAGAGGAGCAGGGTCACTCGGAGGGAATCTCGTTGACCGTGTAAAAGGCGAAACTGTGGAGCGGTTCCTCGCCATCCGCGGAGCGCAGCTTGGCGACATCAAACTCATACACGTGGCCCCGGATCAATTTATCGAATTCCACCGAAACCGACAGGCCGTCGGCGGCCACGCTGACCTTGCGCAGCTCGGGAACCGTCTGGTCGATCTCCGGTCCACCATAGGCCTGGTGGTATTTGTGGGTGAAGGTCGCAAAACGGTAGTTTTCCGGCCGGGTGGCCAGCTCCCGGTCCACCGGTTTGGTGAAGTCGATGGTGAAACCCTTCGACGTGATGTGCAGCGAATGGATCTCAAAAGGGGTGCGCCCGGTCCACTGGATCCGCTCGAGGGCGAAGGGCTTGAGCCCGCGGACCGGCCAGCCGCGGTTGGTGCCGCCGGTGAGCAGGTTGCCTTCCGGTGTGAACTGGACGTTGAGGATCCCGGTGGAAAGTTCCTCACGGAAGGGATAACACGCCCCCTGCCACACGTCGTTGACCTGTTCGGTGGTGGCGCGCATGACCAGCGAGGTGGTGTAGTCGCCCATGAAAAGCTGGCCTTCGTAGGGACCGAACTTGCCGCCCGTCTGGTCCAGCGTGAAACCGGTGACCGAGCGGCCCATGCGGATGTAGGGAAAGATCACGGCGTAGGGCACCAGCTCGGGCACCCGCTCGATCTGCTCGAGCACCGTGGTGCCCGACTCGGGCTCGGTCGGTGCCTTGCCCATGTTCGGCGCGTAGGGATACCAGTTGAAGCTGCGGGGATGCCCCATGAAGCCACCCTCCCGGACAAACTTGAGGCTGTTGCCGCTGTTCCACGGGCCCTGGCTTTCGATGTAGAAAAGGGCTCCCTCCTCGTTGAAGCCAATTCCGCCGGGGCTGCGTGCGCCGCTGGCGTAGGGGATCGACCTTCCATCAGGCGTGATCTTGAGAATCCAGCCGCGGAAGAGCTCGTGCGAGTGGTAGGAACTCGAGAGCCCCAGCGCGACGAACATGTTCCCCTCCGGATCGAAGTCCGAGCCGAAGGCATACTCGTGGTAACTGCCGTAGCCCCACGCGTCAGAGACCGTGTCGAAGCGATCCGCACGACCGTCGCCATTGGCATCCGTCACGCGGGTCAGCTCGCAACTCTGCGTGACGTAGAGCGCGTCGTCCTTCCACGTCAGGCCGAAGATCTCGTCGAGACCGGTGGCGAAGAGGTGATACTGAGGCTCCGGCTTCAGGGCATCCACCCCGGAGATGAAATAAACATTGCCGTGGCGGGTGCCGACCACGATTCGCCCGTCGGGATGCCGCGTGAACGCCCCGGCCTCGATGACGAGGTCGTCCGGAATCGGCAGCGCGACGACCTCGTAATAGGATCGCTCCCGCTCGGCGGTTCCCCAGCGTTCACCGACCTCCTCGGCTTGAGTAACGCCAGCGAGGGCGAGAGCAAGAATCGTGGCGGCGG